>DASTWJ010000233.1:0-28415 GCA_035776695.1 Bacilli bacterium | reverse complement strand
TACGATCACCTGCTGTTCCTGTTCTCGCTGCTGCTCGTCGTGCGCACGTGGAAAGACATCGTGAAGATCGTCTCCACGTTTACCGTGGCGCATACGATCACGCTGATTCTGGCGGCGCTTCAAGTCGTGCATCTGCCTTCATGGCTGGTCGAGGTGTCGATCGCGCTGTCGATCTGCTATGTGGCGGCGGAAAATCTGTTGAAGAAGCAGTTTAACAAGCGCTGGCTGCTCACCTTCGCCCTCGGCTTGATCCACGGGTTTGGTTTCGCCGGCGTGTTGGCGGAGATGTCGTTGCCGAAAACGCACATGCTGACCGGGCTGGTCACGTTCAACCTCGGGGTGGAAGCGGGGCAGCTCGGCGTCGTGATCGTGCTGTTGCCGTTCCTGTTGTGGATGCGCAAAGCCAAGTGGCATCCGCGCTTTTTGCAAGTCGGATCGGTGTTGATCTTCCTGCTGGGATTGACGTGGGCGGTACAGAGATTTCTCACCATGTAAATAGTGAAAGGCCGTGATCCGAAGGGGTCGCGGCCTGTTTTGATGTTTCACCGAATATCAATCGTTTGGTAAGGCGCAATGGAATGAAAACCAAGGGAACTTTACCTTATTAAACAAAGTCAGAAAAGAAAGAAATCTTGTTGACTTCGAAGATTCTGTCTATTATACTGAGTCTCGCAAGGCATGATTGATAGAATCTAAGGGGGTTCACCACATGAAGAAACTGTTGGCCACCACGGTCACCGGCGCACTCGTAGCTTCGACTTTGTTCGTAGGTACGGCAGGCGCTGCGGCTACTACGGATGCGGGGGCATCTGTGAAGATTGATGAACAGAACACCGGCTCGCTCGACTTGGCGATCATCAACGATGAGCGCTTGATCGACGCCCTGACCAAGCGCGGCGTCATCCCGGCAAACGCAACGCCGGAACAAAAGCAAAACATCCTCGGTGCTTACCTTGAAAAGAAAGGCAAGTCGATCGGCGCGAAAGAATCCGATCCGCTCGCTGCGAAAGTCAAGGCGGCCGAATCCGATAAGCAAAGCAAGTTCAAAGCGTTCAACAACGGTCTGCTCCACGGCAACGGCAAGAAGAAAGGCCACCTGAAAGGCACGCCGGACCCGGTGCAGGAAACCGCGTTCACCGGCACCCCGAAGTCGGTCAACGTTCTGACGTTGACGGTTGAATACTCCGACTTCCCGCACAACAACATCGACCCGTCCGAGACGGACAACTACTACCCGGACTACACGCTGGACCACTACGAAGACATGATCTTCGGCGAAAACGGCGTGACCGGTCCGAACGGCGAGAACTTCGTTTCGCAAAAGCAATTCTACGAAGAGCAATCCGGCGGCACCTTCACGGTTAACGGCCAAGCGTACGGCTGGCTGAAAGTTCCGGGCACCGCAGCGTACTACGGCCAGGACAACGCAAGCGGCGGTCACGACAACGTAACGCCGGGCGGTTCCAAGCAACTGGTCATCGACACCTACAAAGCGGCGCTGGCAGCCGGCATCCCGCTGGAAAACTATGACCAAGAAGACCCGCACGACCTCGACGGCGACGGCAACCTGTGGGAGCCGGACGGCCTCGTCGACCACCTGCAGATCATCCACTCCGGCGTCGGTCAGGAAGCGGGCGGCGGCTCGCTGGGCGACAACGCGATCTGGTCGCACCGTTCCGCGAAGTTCGTCGACCTCGACGGGCTGGGCGCAGGCAAGCCGGGCTTCTACGATTACACCATGATGCCGGAAGACGGCGCGACCGGCGTATTCGCACACGAATTCGGTCACGACCTCGGTCTGCCGGACGAATATGACACCATCTACTCCGGCGCAGGCGAAGCGATCGAATACTGGTCGATCATGGCGTCCGGTTCCTGGGCGGGCAAGATCGGCGGCACCGAGCCGTCCGGCTTCTCTCCGTGGGCGAAGCAATACTTCCAATCCACCATGGGTGGCAACTGGACCGCTCCGACCGTCGTGAACTGGGATGAAGTGTCCTCCAAGGGGACTCAATTCCTGCTCGACCAAGCGAGCTCGCCGAACGGTCAAAACAACCAGGCGATCCGCGTGAACCTGCCGGAGAAGACGACTCCGATCAACCAACCGTTTGGCACCAACGAGTTCTGGGGCGGCCAACAGGACGAAATCGACACCAACATGGTGACCGATGTCGACCTGACCGGCAAGACTTCGGCAACACTGTCCTTTGACGCATGGTACGACATCGAGCCGCAGTGGGACTTCGCTTTCGTTCAAGTTTCCACCGACAACGGTGCAACTTGGCAGTCCCTGGGCAACGGCAACACCCGTTCCGACGTCGTAGCGGAAGGCTACCCGACGATCATCGATTCGATGCCGGGCTTCTCCGGTAACTCCAACGGCTGGCAAGCGCAATCCTTTGACCTGTCCGCCTACGCGGGTCAACAGATCAAACTGCGCCTGCGCTACGCAACCGACTGGGGTTCCTCCTACGCGGGCTTCTACGCGGACAACATCAAAGTTGTCGCTGACGGCCAAACTGTCGTCGAAGAAAACGGCGAAAACGCAACTTCTGCGTTCACCCTGAACGGCTTTGAAAAGTCGGACGGCAACAAGTACTCCAACCATTACTACCTGCTCGAGTGGCGTAACCATGCCGGCGTTGACACCGGTCTGGCACACATCGCTCGCGGTTACTCCCTGATGTCCTACGATCCGGGCCTCGTGGTATGGTATGTCGATGATTCCTTCACCGACAACTGGACCGGCATCCACCCGGGCAACGGCTTCCTCGGCGTTGTCGACGCACACGCCAACACCGACCTCGTGTGGAGCACCGGAGGCGAAGCTACCTCCCGCTACCACCTGGCGGACGCAGCGTTCGGCCTGAACAACACCAACGGCCTGAACCTCGACTACGGCTACATGACGCTGAACCTGGCACCGCAAAACGGCGTGTCCCTGTTCGACGACAGCAACAACTTCCTGAACCCGTTCCTGCCGGACGCAGGCCGCGACATCGAAAACTACGGCCTGAAAGTTCGCGTCAACGGGCAAGCGGCAGACATGTCTGTCGGCTCCATCGTCATCTACAAGTAATCGCCTTACCCAAACCTCTCTTGCTTCGGCAGGAGAGGTTTTTCATTTCAGTATTTTCCAGTTGCAAAAAAGATAGGGTTTTGTCAAAATCCCGTGTATAATAGGTTAACGGTATCTATCGCAACTATCATGAATTTCTTATAGAGGCAGGGGGCGTCACTTTTGACCATTTCCGTGATCGGAACGGTGTTTGTGGATGTGAAGGGACACGCACACAACAAGATCAACTCCGATACTAAAAACGTGGGGCATGTCAGCTTTTCGCATGGCGGTGTGGGCCGCAATGTAGCGGAAGCGATCTGCCGCGCGGGCGGCAAGGTCGACTTTTACTCCTCCGTCGATCTTACGGCGGAAGGCACGGCGGTCCTCGATCGCCTGCAGAAGATCGGCATTGGCACGGACAATGTCGTCCAACTTGACAAAGGCATGGGGATGTGGCTGGCCGTGCTGGACAACGATGGTGACTTGGCCGCGTCCGTCTCGCAAAAGCCGGACCTCAGCAAGTTGGAACGCTTGGTTCAAGGGCAAGGCGAAGACATGGTGCGCACGTCGGATGCGGTGGTCATCGAGCTGGACCTCGCAGCGAGCGTGGTGGAGAAGGTCTTCGCATGGTCCGAACAATACAACACGCCGGTCTACGGCATCGTCGGCAACTTGGAAGTGCTGCTGGCCAACCCGGCACTGATCGACCGTCTGGAGCTGTTCACTTGCAACCAGAGCGAGGCGGAGACGTTCTTGGAACGCTCGCTGACTTCGGTCGAGGAGTGCAAGATGGCGGCGCGCGACATGACGGCGGGCGGTCTGAACATGGCGGTGATCACGATGGGCGCGGAAGGCTCCGTGTTCTACGACCGCAAGACCGACTCGTTCGGCTACGTGCCGGTACAGCCGGTCGAGGTGAAAGACACGACCGGTGCTGGCGATTCGTTCTTCTCCGGTACGGTGTACGGCTTGAGCAGCGGGTTCGATCTGGAGCGCGCTGTGCAATGCGGCACGCACTTGGCAGCGTGGACGATCTCGTCGCAGGAGAACGTCGACCCGATGATCTCCGAAAAGGTCAAAACGAACGCCTACTTCCAAGGAATCGCTTCGGTTCGTTAGTCGCATCGACGAACGAGTCTTTTGCATATTTCGTTTACGGTCTTGGTATGGTAAGAGTGTGAGGCAATCGCAGGTGAAGTCTTTTGCAACAGAGGCTTTTCTCGAAAGGAGAACTGACGATGGAAACCACTCGCATTCATCGCGACCGGGCGTACACGCTGTTCGAGTTGTCCGACCGTTGCGGTCTGCGCGTCGCCGACTTGCAACGGCTGGTCGAGCACGGGCAACTGCCGTCGCATATCACCGACGACACTCAAGTGGTCAACGGCAAAGACTTCTTGAAATGGGCCCAAGACCATGACGGAGAGCCAAGACATTATCAATAAAAGGGACGATGGAGGCTACCTGGGTGCAGGTAGCCTTTCTTGTTAGGGGAGAGCGAAGGAGGCGGAGTGGCATGGATAGGCGAGAGGTACGCGAGTTGTTGGCGCGAAACGGGTTCTCCGTGCAGGAGGTTGTGCCGATCGTCGGCGGGTATGCGGCGCAGTTGTTCCGGGTGACGTTGGCGCAAGGGGAGCGAGCGGTGTACAAGCATTTTGCCGAGGGGCGTGCGGAGGAGGTCGGCTTGTATGAGCGGATCATTCCGCAACTGTCACAAACGGTGCCGCGGTTGCTCGGCGTGGTTCGGGAGCAGGGGCAAGCGGTCGGGATGTTGATCGAGGAAGCGGGTGCGCCGTTGAAACAGGCGTATCGGCAACGACCCCTTTTGGAAAAAAAGAGCCTGTTGCGAGCGACTCTTGATTTGCTGGCCGACTTGCATGTGCAGTTGGCGGAAGTCAGTGCGGTGTGGGTGGGCGAGGGGATCACGGCGGTCTATCCGTATGCGTCGTCGGAGGCGTGGGCGAGAGAAGGGCTGGTGCAGGTAGAGCAGGGGATGGCTGCTGGGATTCGCGGGTTGGAGGAGAGGGTGTTGCTGGAGTTGCACGACATCGCCGCTCGGTTCTACGAGCGGTACCCCGCATGGACGGCGGGGGCGACGACCTTCACGCATGGCGATCCGCATCTGGAAAACATCCTGCTCCAAGACGGGCGAATGCGTTTGATCGATTGGGAATGGGCTTGTGTCGCCATCCCGCAGCGCGATGTGGCGGTGTTGTTGCAGGATGTGTTGGAAGAGGAGCTGTACGAGTGGGCGTATGGCTACTACCGCACAGGGATGACGCTAAGAGGCTGGCATGATGTCGGGGAGAGCTTTGAGGTTGGGTACCGGGCGACGACGCTGGATAATACCTTGATGATGCTGGGATGGGAGATTGGGAAGCATCTGAATGGGCATCTGACGAAGGCGGAGATTGAGTACATAGTTGACATAAAGGTAGCTCGGATTCGCACAAACTGGATGTGGCTAAAGGACAAAGGTTGAGACGAGATTGAGATTGAGTGTTGAGTTCCGAGCTTTTATCCTTCGCTCTTGTCTACTTTCGCCGCCTCGTCATTCGCCTTCAACCGTACAACGCCTTTCACCCCGTTATCAACGATCTCGTTGCCGACCAGCGGCAAGATCCGCCGCGTATCCCAGTCGCGGTTTTGCTCCAAGATCACCACGGCGCCGGGGTGAACCTCCGCGATGATCGCGACATGCCCCCAGCCGGAGCCGACGGTGCGGTCGTAGAGCAGCATGTCTTCAGGCTGCGGGGGCACGGTGCCATTTGCATACGCGTTGAAGAATTGGCGGTGCGTATCCCAGCCGCCGACGCTTTTGCTCTCGGCGATGCCCTCCCAGATGTCAAACGCCCCCGGCCCCGAGTTATACAGCGGGAACGTGCCCGGGTAGCGCGTGACATAGTACCGCTCCGCATACTCCACACACTGCGGTCCGCGACGCGTCTCCACGCCGTTGAACAGGTACAGCCCATCCGCCACCTGCGTGATGTCGGAGCCGACCGATTCCTCAATCGCCTGCTTCGCCCACGTAAAGCGCAGGTCCTGATAGAGCTTGCGCGGCTCGGTCCACACCAACAAGGCGAGCACACCCAACAGGCAGACGAGCAACAACAGACGACGACGGGTCACGGGCATCCACTCCTTCATCCAAAAAAACATTCCGCTCCTATTGACGCTCCTAGTATCCGTTCCGTTACAAGATTCTATGTTGCTTGTTGGAGAAAAAGGAAAACCTCCCGCCAAGTGCAGGAGGTTTATCGCAAGTGGGATTGGGCTTGCAGCAACTTGCTCACCCGTGAACGCACGTGATCCGGCAAAGCACCAGCCAACGCCCGCTCCAGCAGGTCGGGTCGCTCGACACCATGCTCGAGCAGGTAGGACTCGATCAGATCGGCCTTGCCCTTCTTGGCGGGCATCAGCTGATACAGCACGAACCAATCTTCCAGCGCGGAGAGCGGCACCGGTACGCCGTCCACCTCTGCAACCCGCACCACGGAGGCCGCATCAAACGGCAACACATACACCCCCGCCTCATGCTCCGTGCTGTAATCCCCCATCACATCCACGTCGTGCTCTTCGATCCGATACTGATAAAAATGCTTCGTGCAAAAAGGAGCCTTGCTTCCACCCGGCCCGCCGCGTCCCAACAAAGCCAGCGCCGCATGAGAACGCGCCGCATCCGGCATCGCGACCAGCAGGTCGATATCATTCGCGCTCCCCACGAGACCGTATTGCTGGAGCATCAAGGAACCGCCGAGCGCCCAGACCACCTTTTCTTTTTCCAAAGCGTGGGCGATGGCCTGTAAGACGAGAGAACCAGACATCTCAGATCACCTCTTGCCGATAAGCGTACCACGCCGGGCGGTCCTTTGCACATGACGGCCGATTCGCTCGCCCTCGTCACCGGGTAGTGCCACCGTTGCAGGAAAATTCAGGACAAGAGTAGAATCATTCTGACAACGAAACAGTACCAGCTAGGGGGTTCCGAACCAGATGTCCACATCGACGAACGAAGCAAGCAACTTGATTCAACCGAACGCAGACCGGCTGATCGAAGCGACCGTTGACGATATGCAACAGGCAATGGCGGAAGGGAAGCTGACCTCGCGCCAACTCGTGCTGTTCTATCTCGACCGCATCGCGCGTTATGACAGCGACGGCCCGCAGTTGAACGCGGTGATCGAAGTCAACCCGGATGCCGTCTTCCTCGCCGAAGCGTCCGATCTCGAACGTCAGACCCAAGGGCAGCGCGGCCCGCTGCACGGCATCCCCGTGCTGATCAAGGACAACATCGACACGGGCGACCACATGCACACGACGGCAGGCTCCGTCACGCTGGCCAATCACTACGCGGCACGAGATTCGTTTGTCGCGGCGCAGTTGCGGGCGGCGGGCGCGATCATACTCGGCAAGACGAACCTGACCGAATGGGCGAACTTTATGACGAACGGCATGCCCAACGGCTATTCGTCGCGGGGCGGCCAGACGTTGAACCCGTACGGCCCGGGCGAGTTTGACACGGGCGGTTCTTCGGCCGGTTCCGGTGCGGCCATCGCCGCCAACCTCGCCGCGATCGCCGTCGGCACGGAAACGTCCGGCTCGATCCTGTCTCCGGCGTCTTGCAACTCGCTCGTCGGCATCAAGCCGACCGTCGGCTTGGTGTCGCGGACGGGCATCATCCCGATCGCTCACTCCCAAGACACCGCCGGCCCGATGGCCCGCACCGTCAAGGACGCGGCGCTGCTGCTCAACGTCCTGAAGGGCGAAGACGTGCGCGATGCCGCGACTTGGGTCGGTTCGCGTCAGGCGGAGGACGACTACACCTCCTTCCTCGACGCGGACGGTCTGCAAGGGGCGCGTATCGGCTATGACAAAGCGTACTGGGAACACATGAACGACGGGCAGCGAGCGATCTTGGAAGCGGCGATTGAGAAGCTGCAGGAAGCGGGAGCGGAAGTGTTCGAAGTGACGATCCCGACCGTCGAAGAGGTGTCGGGCGGCTACGAGGTGCTGATCTACGAATTCAAGTCCGCCCTCAACGCCTACCTCGCCACTTGCGGCCCGGATGTGCCCGTACACTCCCTGCGCGACGTGATCGACTACAACCACAAGCACCACGAAAAGGCGCTCAAGTACGGGCAAACCCTGCTGATCGAATCGGAGCGCACGTCCGGCACGCTGACCGACGCCAAGTACCTCAACGCTCGCCTGCGCGATCTGCAACTGTCGCAAACGGAAGGCATCGACAAGACGATGGCCGAACATCGTCTCGACGCGTTGCTCTCCCCGGCGAACTTCGCAGCGGGCATCGCGGCAAAAGCGGGCTACCCGTCGATCACCGTCCCCGGCGGTTACACGGCGGAGGAAGGAACTCCGTTCGGCGTGACCTTCACCGGTACGGCGTATAGTGAAGGGGCACTGATCCGTCTGGCGTACGCCTTCGAACAGGCGACGAAACATCGCGTAGCACCGAACCTGTAGGGGAACGGACTGGGCAAGTGATTGCCAGAACAAGCAAGGAAGACGCTAGCCAGCAAGCATACTTGTCAACAAGTCAACAAACGCATTGCCGGTCGCAAGCCATCAGTCGCACTGGAAAAAGAAGATCCCTCGGAGCTAGATTGACTTGGCTCCGAGGGATTTTTTGAGTATACATCTGTTGTTAACAGCCTGCTTCATTTAACTTCGAGTGGGTCACAGCTTCCCGCCACACCTCTACTTTTCCTCATCCAGATGGTCGCAGTAGTAGTGCATCGCTTCCCGCAGGAACGCCGCCAGCCCTTCTCGATACTTGTCGATGTTGGCGGTGAACCGCTCATCCTGCACGTACAGGTCGCCCAGCCCGCGGAAGATCTCGGGGGTGCAGTCGTAGTAGTGGTCGGTGATCTGTTGGCGCAATCCGGCCACCGCCTCCTGTACCTGCGGGTCGGACGGGCCCTTGTTCATGTTGGCGATGATCTTCCCGTACAGGTCTTCCGTGTGGGTCTTGATCGCGTCCCAGTCTTCCTCGGTGTAGTTCTCGACGCGCTTCTCCGCCGCTTCCACGGCAGCTTCGCCGTACTTCTCCCGCGCTTCCTGCGCGTACTTTCTCTTATGCTCCTCAAACGGAGTCTCGTCAAATCCTTCGAACAGCTCTTGGTCGGACATCTTGTTGCCTCCTTTGATCGAGTCGATCGTTTTGTCGACGGTGTCGAGGATCTCCTCCAACCGTTGCTTCTTCTGCAACAACAGCTCGCGATGGGTCTCCAAAGCTCTTCGGCGGTCAAATGCGGGCGAGTCGAGAATCGCCTTGATCTCCTGCAAGGTCAAGCCGATCTCGCGGAAGAACAAGATCTGCTGCAAGCGCTCCAACTCCCGATCCGAATACAGCCGATACCCCGCGTCCGTCACCGTTTGCGGCGTCAGCAGGCCGATCTCGTCATAATGATGCAGCGTGCGGACGCTCACCCCTGCGAGTTGAGCCAACTCCTTTACCTTGTACGGCATCTCAACACCTCCGATGACTTGAGAATACGCCATCACGTTACGTGAGGGTCAACACTCTTTTGCAAAAAAGGCGGCGAACAAAAACACCTCTTTCTGCGGGAAAAAGGTGTCTTGGGAACGGACTCTAATTACGAGAACAACTTGCGTAGCGCTTCCGGCACTTCCTTGCCCTTGCGCGTTTCGATGTCCATCGTGACGCTGGTCACCAACGCATCGGCGCACAGCACGCCGTCTTGGTTGACGATCTCCTGTTTCAGCACATAGCTTTTCGTCCCCATCTTCTCCGGGCGACACTTGACCGACAAGCGGTCACCTTGCTTGCACTCCTTGCGGTAGTTGACGTTGATGTTCACCGTCACCGTCTGGATGCCCATGTCGGTAAACACGTCGTAATGCAGCCCCGCCTGCTCGTACCACTCCTCGCGGCCCCACTCGAAGTACTCCAGATATTTCGCGTTGTTGACGTGACCGTTGACGTCGATCTCCGTGGAGCGGACAATGATCTCAAGCGCGGTTTCCACCATGCGCACAACCCCCTTTTGTCAAAAAAATACCTGCCCTTATCCTACCATTTTTCAAGTGGGACGTGCAGTCATGGCATCTCGCACAAACGAATACACTGAAACTGTGGACAAGAGAAGGAAAGAAAGGGAGGAGGAGTAAGAAGATGAAACGCGCATTCTGGACGGTGCCCATCTGCTTGGTGATTCTCGTCGCCAGCTTGTGGATGTCCTATACCGTATACAACGACACCGGCCATGTCGTCAATGTGACGAAAGGCGATCCGGCCAACCCGCTGACCTTCATGAGCGCGGGAGAATTGAAGCGCAGCATCGACTATTCGCGGACCAAAGACGCGCTGTATTTTGCCTCGGTCGGGTTTGAATGGGTGATCTATCTGTTCCTGCTGGCGGCCGGGCTGTCCAAACGGTTTCGGGATACGGCGCACCGCTTTTTCAAACGTTCGTCGCTGGGGCAGGTGACCGTCTACACGGTGCTGTTGCAACTGGCGGTGTCGCTCTTGGAACTGCCGCTCGACTGGTACCGGCACATGGTCGATGTCAACTACGGCATCTCGACGATGACGGCGGGCGACTGGTTCCTCGACCTTGGGAAAAGCTTCGTCATCGGCACGGTCATGCTGATCCCCGTGATCTGGCTGGCCTATCTGTTTATCCGCAAAAGCCCGCGTCGCTGGTGGCTCTGGCTGTGGACGGCGTCGATTCCCTTGCTGCTGTTCATGATCGTGATTCAGCCGATGGTGATCGATCCGCTGTACAATGACTTCAAGCCGCTGCAGAATCAGGAGCTGAAACAACAGATCCTCGACCTCGCGCACAAAGCGGAGATCCCCAGCGACAACGTCTACGAAGTGGACATGTCGACGAAGACGAACGCGCTCAACGCCTACGTCAACGGGCTGGGACCGAGCGCGCGGATCGTCCTGTGGGACACGACGTTGCAGAAGTTGCAGAGCAACGAGATTCTGTTCATCATGGGGCATGAGATGGGCCACTATGTCATGAACCACATCATCTGGGGATTGTCTTCGGCGATCGCTTTGCTGTTTGGCGTGCTCTATCTGCTGTCGAAGCTGTTCCACCGCTCCGTGCGCTGGCTGGGCGAAGGGTGGAGCGTTCACTCGACGCAGGACTTGGCCGCATTGCCGGCTGCTCTGCTCCTGATGTCGATCTTCTCGTTCGTCACCTCGCCGCTCGACAACTACGTGTCGCGCTATATGGAGAGCGCGTCCGACGCCTATGCCGTGCAAATCACGAAAGACCCGGAGGCGGGCATCTCGTCTTTTCAAAAATTGGCTCGTCTGTCGCTGTCCGATCCGAACCCGCCGGAATTGGTGCGCTTCTTCCGTTACACGCACCCGACGATCTCCGAGCGGATTGAGATGCTGGAGCGGAAGGTGAAAGAGAAGGCGAAAAAGTAATCGAGTGACGGTGTAAGTTGCCATTTGTGACCATTTTACAAAAATCGGCAATTATTTGCGATTTCCTCTAGCGATGTAAATGCGAATCTAGTATCCTTAACTCTACGAGTAGTAGATGGAGAGGAGAACGCGCGATCGATATGAACCGGCAACGTCGCACCAGATTCGCAACTGCAATCGCTCTGACCGCCGCTTTGCTCTTCGGACCGTTGCAGGGGGGAGCCCAGGTACACGCCGCTCCCGCCGTTCAACAGTTCCAAGGCTGGCCGGTCATTCAGAAGATCAACGCCGTCACCCCCGTGACCGTTACGGAGGGCGTGACGTATCAGACGTATACTTTTGGCACCGCGGACGGGCCGATCGTCCTGCACGAGACGTGGGTCGATCTGACCAACCCCAACGTCGCCGTGAAAACGGTGCTCGCTCACGACTCGCTGGGCAACAAGACCAACGAGACGGTTTCGGCGATGGCGGGTCGCACGGGCGCGGTCGCCGGGGTCAACGGCGACTATTACGAACAGAGCACGACGGGCATGGCGTTAAATATGTCCGTGCAGGAAGGGGCTCTTCTGCATAACCCGACCAGCTCGGTCGTGCTGGGGATCGACAAGAACAACCGGGTCACGATGGGCAACTATTCGTTTTCCGGCGTGGTGTCGGCGGGAGGAGAGACCTATCCGCTGCGTGCCTTGAACGGGCATCCGCTCCGCTATCCGAACGGATTGGTTCTGTTGACGCCGGAGCTTGGCATCACGGAGGTCGCGGCTCATGCAACCGTCGTCACGTTGGAGAAGACGGAGCAGACGGGCGTCTATCGCGTGCTCGATGTCTCGCCGCAACAGACGCTCGTCGATGCGCCGATGGAGGGGCAGGTGAAACTGCTCGCGCAAGGCTCTGACGCGATCGAGTTCGTTAACGAGTCGCTCACAGCGAACCTTTTGCTCAACATGACGTATGGGACGAAACCGAGCAGCGCGGGCTTGCAGTACGCGATCGGCGGTGGGCCGATGCTGATTCGCAACGGGTTGGCGTATCAGGACCCGAACCCGCCGCTGCACGATCAGGGCCAGACACCCGATGCGCTGACGGCGGTCGGCGTGACGGAAGACGGCAAACGGATGCTGCAACTGGTCGTCGACGGGCGCTCGGCGGAGAGCATCGGGTTGACCTACGCGCAGTTGACCAACTACCTGCTGGCGGAAGGCATCGCCAACGCGATGCTGTTCGACAGCGGCGGTTCCTCGGAGATGGTCGTGCGCCAACCGGGGCAAAACGTTGCCGGTGTGGTCAACCACCCGTCGGATGGCACGGAGCGTCCAGTGGCGAACGGGCTGTTCGTGTACAGCACGGCACAACCGGGTTTGCCGACGAATGTCACGCTCCATAACGGCAAGCCGCTCAAGCTGTTCAAAGGCACGACGGCGCCGTTGACGGCGTTTGTGACGGATGAATATCACAATCCGTTGCCCGATGTGCGGGTGAGCTATCGGGTGGAGCCCGCGACGCTTGGGGAAGTGACGGCTGCGGGCGAGTTTGTCGCCGGGCTGTCCGGCGGCACGGGCAAGATCGTCGCCACCGCGCCGAACGGGGTGCAAGGAGAGATTCCGCTGACCGTGTATCAGAAGGCGGACTCGTTGACCCTGACGCCGAACGTGTCGGACATCGGCAATGGGACGAAGCAGCCGTTTGGCGTCAAAGTGACGGCACAGGGGCAGACGTTTACGATCAAGCCGGAACTGTTGAAGTGGAGCGTCAAAGACGCTTCGCTCGGCTCGATTGACGCGCATGGCGTGTTCACGGCCGATCGGACGAACACGGGCAGCGAGCTGATCATCGGACAGTTCGGCGATGTGAGCACGACGGCGACGGTCGGCGTCGGATTTGTGTCAAAGTCGTTGGATACGCTGAGCAACGCCAACCTGTGGAAGATCACCACGCGCTGGGGCGATGTGGGGACGCTGACCCCGTCGTGGGCGAATCCGCATAACGCGGAGTACGCCTCGATGGCGGCCAACTATGATTTCACTCGCGGGGCGACGAGCAAGCAGTTCGTCTTTTACCCGGCGAAGACGCAATACATCCCGGCTGTGCTCGACAGCGCGACCGTCAACCCGGTCGGCATCGGGGTCTGGGTGTATGGGGACAAGAGCGGGCTCAAGTTGGCCGCTTCGTTTGAGCGGCCGGACCACGCCTTCATGATGGGGGCGAACCAAGTCACCGTCGATTGGGAAGGGTGGAAGTTCGTCACGATCAACCTGCCGGCGAACGCGACTTTCCCGCTGAAGCTCGATTACCTCGACCTGCTCGTCGACCTCAGCGCGAACAAGTTGAGCGGGACGATTTACCTTAGCGACCTGCAAGTGCTTTACTCAGCTCGCAACTACCTCGACAACCAAACGCCGGTGCGGTTTGCCGATACGGCCTCGCATTGGGGGCGGGCGTATATTGAGGCGTTGGCGCGGCTTGGTATCGTGCAAGGCCAGGACGCGTCCCATTTCGCGCCGGATCGGGGGTTGACCCGGGCGGAGGCGGTGGCGATGTTGGTGCGGGCTTTGGACTTGAAGCCGACGCGGACGGATGCGTTCCGTGATGTGGCGGATACGGCGTGGTACGCGGAGGAAGTGGGCGCGGCGTATCAGGCGGGGCTTGTGCAAGGCGTCGGCGGCGGCTTGTTCCGACCGGATGCGCCGGTCGACCGCAACCAGATCGCCGTGATGATCTACAATGTCTTGAAAGGGAAAGGCGTAGCGCCTGCTGCCACCGCCCCGATCCTGTTCCATGACGATGAGCGGATCGCGCCGTGGGCGAAAGCGCAAGTGGATGCGCTCTCGTCCGAGCAGATGCTGATCGGCAATGGCGAAGGCTACCTGTTCCCGGATCGGGTTACGACCCGAGCGGAAGCGACCAAACTGATCTATACGATGATGGACGTTGTAGGACTGCTCTGATTTCGGGGCAGTCATTCTTTTTTGTAGCCTGGCTCACATAATTGAGAAGCGTTCTCAATGTATGATGATTCTACAAGCTAAGGCACAAGACGTGGGTACATTCCCTGCTCATAGACATCACAAGTTCGATCGTATTGAGGCATTTTTTTGAAGCATCCTATATGAGATGGAGAATGAACGAGGAGGTTGTCTTTCATGAAAATTGTCGTCTACACATCCACCGGCTGCAACTATTGCGCCAAGATCAAGGCGGAACTGAAACGTTGGGGCAAGGAGTACGAAGAGCGCAACGTGACGGAGAACAAAGACTATTTTAACGACCTGCATGAGAAAGGCATCTTCGCGACGCCGGTCACCTTCTTGGACGATACGCCGGTCATCGGCTACCGTCCGAACAAGATGCGCGACCTGCTCGGCATCTCGGAGGAAGAAGACGAGCGCTTGAAAGCGGCGGGCGAGACCGCGCAAGTATCAGGCGGCGACCAAGCGGGCATCACCGCAGAGAATGCGGAGCAGGAGGCGATCTTCGCCGACTTGACCCCGGCGATGTATGAGGAGACGTATGATTTGGTCGTCATCGGGTCGGGCCCGGCCGGTGCGTCGGCGGCGGTCTACGCCTCGCGTGGCAAGCTGAAGACGCTGGTCATCGACAAGGCACCGGCGAGCGGGGCGCTGGCGATCACGCACAAGATCGCCAACTACCCGGGCGTACCGGAGGAGATGACCGGGCTTGAACTGGTCGACCGCATCCGCAACCAAGCGAAGAGCTACGGGGCGATGTTTGTCAAAGGCAATGTGCAGGCGCTGCATGTCGACGGGGAGACCAAGGAAGTCGAGCTCCCGGAAGGCAAGATCAAGGCGAAGTCGCTGTTTATCGCCGTCGGGGCGCGTGGGCGCACCAAGAAGCTCAAGGGTGAAGAAGAGTTCGCAGGGCGCGGCGTGTCCTACTGCTCGACCTGTGACGCCGCTTTCTTCGAAGGGCGCGACATCGCCGTCGTCGGCAACAACGAGGAAGCCGTCTCCGAAGCCTCGACATTGGCTCAATTTGCGAAAAAAGTCTATTTCCTGATCCCGACGGCCAAATTGGCGGGTCAGGCGAGCATCGACGACCTAGACGGGCAGAACAACATCGAAGTCCTCTACAACCACAAGGTTCGCGAGATTGTCGGGGAAGAGGACGGCAAGATGGAAGGCGTGCTCGTCGAGAAGCCGGACAAGTCGACCGAAGTGATGAAGGTGGACGGCGTGTTCATGTACGTGGCGGGTGATAAGCCGGCGACCGACTTTGTCGGGACGGCGATCAAGCGCGACGACGACGGCTATATCGAAGTCGACTCCGACCTGAAAACGTCTGTCGAAGGCGTCTTCGCAGGGGGCGACGCTCGTCGTACACCGCTGAAGCAAGCGGTGATCGCGGCGGCTGACGGCGCGATTGCGGCGCAGGGGGCGGACAAGTACGTCAACAAGCGCAAACGCCTGATCCCGCAGTATAGCTAAGCGGAATTTGGCTTGCGTGGAAGCGATTGGTCGAGTATGATTATTTGAGTCGCATCCCATACTGAATTTGTTGGAAACTGTTGGGACAACCGTCTCAACTCTACTATACTTACACTTTAAAGGAGGGATAGTTATGCCCAAAGGTGCAACTGAGACCAAGACGCTCAAAGTCGGCGACAAAGCGCCGGACTTCACCTTGAAAGCACATGGCGACCGCACGGTCAGCCTGTCCGATTTCATCGGTAAAAAGAACGTATTCATCGCATTCTACCCCCTCGACTGGACCCCGGTCTGAGGAGCGCAAATGCCGTCTTACGAGGACGATCTGTCCAAGTTTGAACGGAACGATACCCAAGTTTTGGGTATCAGCGTAGACTCGATTCCGAGCCACGAAGCGTGGCAACGTTCGGTCGGCGGGATCACGTACCCGCTGCTGTCCGACTTCTACCCGCACGGAGCGGTCGCTGAGAAATTCGGTGTCCTGCGTCAGGAAGGCATGTCGGAGCGTGCACTGTTTATCATCGACAAGCAGGGTATCATTCGTTTCATCGACGTGCATCCGATCGGTGAACAACCGGAGAACGCAGAACTGTTCGACGTTCTCGGTACGATCAACCAATAGATGAAAAAATGCCGGTCGACCCATCGGGTCGGCTGGCTTTTTTGCTGTTTTTGTCATATAATGGTCACATGGATAACAAGAATTTTCTGATTGTCTGTCCACAGCCTGTCTACTAAGGAGTGATGTATATGTATAACAACAAGCAGAGTGTATCCCAAGGTCGCAACGTCGGTGAGGTCACAGGCATCCTCCGTTAGTTACTAGGCGCAACAGACAACGATGAAACGAACAGAGGGTTCCTGTCTGTGATCTCTGTCTGCAAGACTCATACGAGATCATACACATTTGGAGGAATCCGCATTGACTTACAACTTGAACAACCTCGGGTGGAAGCCCGTTTTTGAAGAAGCTTTTGCAACGTTTGCCGAGCAGGGACTGACCGTGGGACGCGTGGCCTTGGAGCACAAGCGCATCTACCGCGTGTACAGCGAGCACGGCGAGTTGCTGTCGGAAGTGTCCGGCAAGATGCGCTATGTTGCCACGGGGCGGGAAGACTACCCGGCTGTCGGTGACTGGGTCGTGATCGACGCCCGTCCGGAAGAGGGCAAAGCGACGATCCGCGCGATCCTGCCGCGCTCGAGCAAGTTCTCGCGCAAGCAGGCGGGGGAGACGACCGAAGTGCAGTTGGTGGCGACGAACGTGGACACGTTGTTCCTCGTCAACGCCTTGAACAGCGACTTCAATCTGCGCAAGATCGAGCGGTACCTGATCATGGCGTGGGAGAGCGGCGCGAACCCGGTGATCCTGCTGAGCAAAGCCGACTTGTGCGATGACGTCGACGAGAAGTTGGCGGCGGTGGAGAACGTGGCGATCGGCGTGCCGATCCACGTGGTGTCTTCGTTGCAAAATGAAGGCTTGGACGCGTTGCGTCCCTATGTGAGCGACGGGCAGACCGTGGCGCTGATCGGGTCGTCGGGCGTCGGCAAGTCGACGCTGATCAACCGCTTGATCGGGGAAGAGGTCATGGAGACCGGAGGCATCCGGGAAGATGACGACAAGGGGCGGCATACGACCACGCACCGTGAGCTGATCGTGTTGCCTGAGGGCGGTCTGTTGATCGACACCCCGGGGATGCGGGAATTGCAGCTGTGGGAGGCGGATGAAGGGTTTGACAACTCGTTCCGCGACATTGAGGAGTTGGCGGAGGCTTGTCGCTTCGGTGACTGCGAGCATCGTTCCGAGCCCGGTTGCGCCGTGAAGGCGGCGCTGACGGACGGGACGCTGGATCAGGGTCGCTTCCAGAACTATCTCAAGATGCAGCGCGAACTGGCGTATCTGGCCCGGAAAGAGGACCAGCGGTTGGCGATGGCGGAACGGGATAAGTGGAAGGCGTTGTCGAAGCAGAATCGGAAGCGTCCGACGCCTAAGAGATAAGCGAGAAGAGAGAGCGGCACCTGTGAGCAGGTGCCGCTTTTTATTGTGTGCCGGAACATAAGATAGCCGCTCAAGGCATGAAAAAAGGAGGAATCCCGTGATTCCTCCTCACTCGGTTGCACATGCTATTTTAGAGAAAGTTTGGTTTTGTCATCATCAGACTGCCGATCGCACCAAGCAGCAGGACGGCTGCGACGATCACGCAGTAATTTTCAAAACGCAGGCGCTTGATCTCCTCGCGGGCGTAAACTTTGTTCGATGCGAGGATCTGCTCCATGCGCCGTACGACCACGCGCTTGACGATCACGAAGATCAGCAGGTAGAGAAACATCGAGACGAGAAGCCAGACTTGCAGCAGGAGCTGGATCGACGTGGCGAGCACCATCCCGATCCCCGTCGCCCAGAGGAAGGTATCCGCATAGCGGTCGATCTTCTTGTATGTCCCGAGGAAGTTGCGAATCGCTTCGACATCCTTCAGGCGCGGAATGTAGAACAGAACGGCCAACTTGGTGAATACCGCGATCAAGTGCAAGACGAGAATGGTATAGAATAAGGTCATCGACACGAGGCTGCACCTCCCTTTTTTGCAAAAGAACTGCACTCTTTATCATACCTGAATTTTTGCGGAAGGGGAATGAGGGATTGATGGGGAAATGGGAAAAAACCGGAAGACAGGCACATAAGATGCTGTTCCGGCTTTTGTATGTAGAAAGCTTTAAAGGGAGCGGATCATGTCGATAAAATTCTTCCACTCCGGTAAGATGGCGAAGGCTTCTTCTTGGTTTTCATCAATCCAGCTCACCAATCGTTGACACACTTCCTTCGGACTTAAACTGAGCTTCTTGTCCAGCCAAACTCTCAGACTCCCAAACAGATCTTTTCCAGAGAAAGTATGAAGAACCCATTTAAGGTCTTGGCATTTTTCTAGCGTAAAGTCTTCATAATTGGCAGCCAAGTATGATTGAATGGCGTCCTGATTCACATTTTGGAGGACGGTTTGTAGAAAGGACTCCGTGCTAGTCGTCGCCCAATCGGAGCAACTGCCATAATCCATGTTGACGGGAAGTTGGTAGTCGTTTGGACAGGAGGGATGCTTGGTTTGGATTTTTCGAGGGTTGGGGAAGTTCTGGAAACGTCGTACTCTTCCTACGGCCCAACGCGCCATCTGGTAAAAGCGAATGCGTTGTGCTGCGGCCAACAGTTCTTGCTCGACTTCTTCGGCGGTCACTCGACCGCCGAATGCGCGAGCGAGCAACTGCGGTTCCAGCAAGTAATTTTCAATCTCGTGCCGCGACCAATACCAGCCCATGACTTGGTCGTATTCGATCAGAGGCCTGGCTTCGTCTCGATAGGTGGGGTCATAATCAAAGTCCCTATCGCGCAAATAGTACGTGCGAAGTCCGTTCCCGCGTTCTCTAGCCGTTTTTTGACGAGCGAGGTCTTTGCCGCCGGCACTAGCAACACCGGGTAATCCTGCTAGTAGTCGCACAAACAGTTGGCGATCCAAGTCACCCTCCACATAGAGCTTGGCTACAGCCATAAACGTCCCCCCTTTAGACGAATGGCGTTCTCATCCGGGATATTTTCACTCAGGTAAGGAGAGTGGCTTGTAAAGATGAATTGGCAATCCGGGCCGAAATGTCTCAGGGAGCTGAACAAGGCTTGCTGTTCCGGCGGGTGCAGATGAAGTTCCAATTCGTCGATCAGGACAATCGAATGGGAAATGTGCATGCGAGTAAACTCGTACAGCAAACTGAAGATGTTCTGTTCACCGGACGACATCTCACTAAAGTCATAGATGCGCTTTTGATTGTTCCCGAGGTCTCTGGCCAGCAGGAAATAGTATTCTGTCAGATCCAACGGGTCTTCGTGCATCGGTTCCGTGCCGACAAATTGCACACCCGGGAAGACTTTTACAAATTTCTCCTCGATTCGATCCAAGTAGTTGAGCGTGTTTTGGGGGTGATTTTGTTTTCGACCCCACCACGCGACCAAATGTTTGCGCAACGTCCCGATGCCGGCCTTCCAAGACTTCATCGGGTTGCCTTGTTTATCATCGGTGTTGTCTTCCTCCGACTCGATAAAGCTATATCCTTGTCCGAGGTTGCGGAATTGGTCAAACCAGAATACATCTCCCACGCAATCGAATTCAGTACGGGAGACGCGGCGGTTTTTCAGAAGAGCTTTGATATAGTAGCGGCCGAACAGAGCAAACTTGTAAGCATCGCCTTCCAAAGCCGTTACCTGTCCGTTTTCATAGCGCAACGTGATGTTACGACGGTCTATGCTCGGTGGGACTGTATGCCTGTCAGCGGGCAAGAATTGTTTCCAAAGTGGGTAAAGCCGTTGTACACTTGCCAGCTCTTGATCCGATAGTTCCAGTTCGAGTTGGATTTTGGTAGCACCTAGCGTACCGATCCGATCGGCCAGAAAGCCGTTCCATTGTGATTCGAAATGCTCCGGGCTGAACGACTTTTTCGAAGCGAGCGAGATGGTAAGGGCGATGGCTTGTAGAATGCTCGTCTTCCCGGAAGCATTGTCACCCAAAATCGCCGTGTAAGGGCGCACTTTGCCGGTGTAGGTATCGACAAAGGATAGATCCAGTTGATCGATCCCTTTGAAATTCTCTATCTGTAGGTTACGAATCTTCACGAGGTTGTCCTCCAAAATATGTGACTACCACTAGCATACTCCAAAATTTATTTCTTTCATACCGAAACATAGAAGTAGTTGAGGGGCGCGTTCATGGTGAAACTAACCAAGTTGAGAAGAAAGGCAAGGAAACTCGTGTATACTGGAAGAAGTCTAGAACAGAGAGACTTTTGAAATCAATGAAAGCATTGGAGGAGCATCATGACGATGATAAATGATCTGCAATCCGCCTGCACCCGCGCAGAAGCTGTGTGCAAGGAAATCGGTCTTGATATACTCGAACAAAAAGAAATCCCGTACGGCCGTCAGTACAAGGTACGTTTCTCCGGGGTGACCTCTCAGTTCAACATCTATTTCGGCAAGAAAAAGGGCTTGAGCGTTCTGTCACAAGGAAGCGCGAATGCGGCAAAAGAGCAGGTGGATAACCTGATCACGATCATGACGGGGAGCGCGGCAGCAAAGTCTTCCTCCGGCAAAAGTTCCTCCTCCGCGTCTTCTTCGAAGAGCTACCCGCAGATCAAGGCTGCTTACGACCAACCTTGGATCGGTACGGATGAAAGCGGAAAAGGTGACGTTTTTGGGGGTCTCGTGACTGCAGGTGTAATCGTAGACCCTGAAGCAGTCCCGCTTCTACGGTCACTAGGAGTCGATGACAGTAAGAAGATCACCGACGCAAAGATCCCCGGCATGGCGGCCGAGATCCGTAAAATCTGCTATGGCAAGTACAAGGTGCTCCCATTGGTCCCCGCCAAATATAACGATCTCTATGACCGCTTCAAGAGCGAGGGAAAAAATCTCAACTCCCTCTTGGCCTGGGCACACGCTTCCGTCATCGAAAATCTGCTGGAAACACAACAAGTCAACCTCGTCATCGCCGATAAATTCGGCAACGAAGCCTTGATCGAAAACCGCCTCAAAAAGCTCGGGCGCACCGTTCAATTGATTCAAGTGCCCAGAGCGGAACAAAATCTTGCGGTCGCCGCTGCCTCCATTCTAGCGCGTGACGCCTTCCTCAGCTGGCACCAAGAAGCGAAAAAACAACATGGCATGGTATTCCCCAAAGGAGCATCGAGCCAAGTCGTCAAAGTGGGAAGAGCATTCGTCAAGGCAAACGGGGCAGAGGCACTGCGAAACGTAATCAAATTACATTTCAAAACCACAAATGATATTCTGAGTTGAGTATTGGAGGAATCTTACTTGATCATCACCCAGCGGGACTATTGCGTTCGAGATGTGACCTATCTCATTCGATCGGCCGATGAAACAGATGCAAGCGTATTGTCCGCCTTGCGAGTGCAGATCGACGGGGAAACGGAAAATATGGATCGGGAACGCGGTGAGGGGTTCATCGACACGGTCGGATTTGAACAGATCATCTGTACTGACACAGAGCTGCCCAGAAACTTGTTCTTAGTGGCCGTTGTGGAAGGTCGGATCGTCGGGTTTTCCAGATGCGAAGGCACGTACTTGAAACGCTCCGCTCATAAGGTGGAATTCGGCGTGTGCGTGCAAAAGGAACATTGGGGATATGGTATCGGGAAACAACTGCTCAAGGAATCGATTGCTTGGGCGGACTCCGCGGGAATCAAAAAAATCACCTTGAACGTCTTGGAAACAAACGAGAAGGCGATTGCCTTGTACAAATCACTCGGCTTTGAAGTCGAAGGTGTTCTGAAGAACGACAAATTCCTTTCCGACGAGAAATACTACAACACCATTCTGATGGGAAGGTTCCATTCGTAAGGATATCTGATTGGGTCGAATCAGAATCAAATACGACAAAAATCCGGCAAAAATTGTCAAGGAGCGGCTTGCCGATTCTGTTACCCTAGAGATAGAAAGGACGGGGAGCCGCACATGGAGTACATCGAACGAATCCAAGCCACCTTGGACTGCCTGAATTTGAGTGGTACGACGAGCGTTGTGAGTCCGACACGGAGAAACAGGTCGACATCTACATCGCGATTGTGAAGGAGTAAGACTTCGCGAGACCGTGACGGAGCTGAAGTCTACTTGTTCTCTTGCCAAGCCAATAGGCTTGGCTTTTTTCTTTCTAAAGAACCGTTCGGGCGGCGTGAGAGAGTGACAGTCAGTCACCTGACTTTCATTCGATAGCGATTTTTGTCAGGACATGTTACAGTGCATGAGAGAGGAAGTGAATCATCACATGATACGTCTAAAGGGAATCGCCATGATTATCTTGGGTTCCATCTTATGGGGAGGAACCGGACCGATGATGGAATGGATCATGGGACAAGCCGATCTATCCGTTACGTTCCTCTTACAGGTGCGATTGATTCTATCCGGCACGCTCTTGTTGGTTCTGTTGTTGCTTGGCAAAAGGGATACTTTCGCTGTTTGGAGATCACGTCGGTCATGGGTTCCAATTCTGATCTTTAGTATAGTGGGTGTGTTAGGGTTGCAGTACAGCTTCCTATCTGCGATTCACGAGAGCAATTCAGTCGTTGCGACTCTTTTCCAGTTCTCTGCACCGATTCTAGTTGCCCTCTATGTATCGCTAAAAAAGAAGGAATGGCTACCCGGACATCAAATAATCGGAATTCTCGGAACCATAGTCGGTCTTTTTTTGTTGCTTACCAACGGGTCGCTCGATAACTTGTTGGTCAGTTCCAAAGCAATAGGTTTCGGGATCGGACTTGGGCTTACATTTGCCTTCTATACGTTGTACCCCACTCGTCTGATGAAGGAATGGGGGATCATGGTGATCCTCGGCTGGGGGATGCTGATCGGCGGCCTTGTTGTGGGAGTGACCGTTCAAGCCTGGAATTCGGATGAATGGCGCCTGCTCGTTCAGCCGGACGTAGCCGGTATGACGCTCCTGATGGTTCTATTTGGAACCGCCGCTTATTACTTGTTCTTGAGCAGCTTGAACTATATCAGTCCCGTGGAAACGAGTATTTTATCGAGTGTCGAGCCTTTATCCGTGATGGTCGTATCGGTGATTTGGTTCGGAACCACATTGGCAAGCCTCCAATTGGTAGGAGTGCTCCTGATGCTAATCTTCGTGATGTGGCTCTCGATTGGGGGAAGGAGCAACAACCTATGAAAATTTTCGAAACGGATCGACTCATCCTGCGCTATCAAACGGTCGAGGATGCGGCTTTTCTGTTGGAGTTGTGGAACGATCCGTCCTGGATTCAAAATATCGGGGATCGTGGCGTGAGAACCCTTGAGGATGCACGTACGAGCATTCAAAAGGGAGCCCTCGAGATGTACGCAAAATGGGGATATGGCTTCTACGTGACGGAGTTAAAGGAAGGGGGCATCCCGCTTGGCATCTGCGGATTTGCCAAACGCGACTTTTTAGAAGATCCGGATGTCGGATTTGCTTTTCTGCCGCGCTACTGGGGCAAGGGCTATGCCTATGAAGCGGCTTCTGCCGTGATGGAATATGGGAGATCCGTGTTGGGCTTTACCCGGATCGCAGCGTTTACGTCCCCGGAGAACGAAGCGTCGGGTAAACTGCTGGAAAAACTGGGGCTGCAGTTTGAGAAGCTGATCCCGTACCCGGGCAGTGAGGAAATGGTTCGTTTGTATGCCGTAGACGAAGACAAGGGAATCATACCCAGAGGAGGAATCACCATCAACAACCGGGTAGAAACAGCCTTCGAAACGAGCAAAGACAACTATCTACAGGCGCTCGAACAGCCTTGGGCGCACTTGTTTTATCAACTTTTACAAGCCCAACTGACCCCGCACTTGCCGACGCGAGCGTCCATTCTCGACATCGGCTGCGGCTTCGGCGTGCTCGATCGTTACTTGGCTCGGCAGGGGCATCGCGTACACGGCGTCGACCTCACGCCCGGCCTGCTGGATACCGCCAAGGAGGAAGCGGGCAAAGATGGCTTGGACATCACCTATTCCGTGCTCGACCTCGAAGCGGCTGACGCGACCGAGGCAGTGGGGACGGTCTTCTCCGAGCCTTTCGACGTGACCGTCCTGCACAACGTGCTCGAATACACGCAAGGACCTGCCGCCATCGTCCGCAAGGTCGCGGCGTGGACCAAACCGGGCGGTCTGTTCTCGCTCGTCCTGCACAACCCCGTCGGCAAAGTCCTCAACGCCGCGATTCTGTACCAAGACCCGTCCGCTGCGGTCGAAGCGCTGACGAACAAGCCGCATTATATCGAATCCACCCAAACCTACGCCAACAACTACACCGTCGAGCAGGTGCGACAATGGCTCGACGACGCGGGCTACGACCTGATTGCCCACTATGGCGTGCGCACCGTCTACGACTGGATGCCCAACGACAACAAGCAAGACCCCGACTGGCACCAACAAGCCTTCGAGATGGAAATGAAGCTCTGCGACAAGGAACCTTACCGTTCCATCGCGAAATTTACCCATCTGATCGCTCGCAAGAAGTGAGCACCCAAGCAGACAACACCCCCATCAAACGCACGAACCGCCAGACCGCAAGTGCATAAGGAGAGACGCAACTGATGCGCGACAGATTGCTCGAACTATTTGACACCTTGACGCAGGACGACCAAGAATTCATGGTCCGCCTGCTGGAAGCGAAGATCCGCTCCAACCAAAGCCCGCTCGCCTACATCGAAGAGATGATGTCCTACCAATTCCGCGGACAGGAGGGCGACCTCTACATCCACCAGATGGAGGTGCGCCCCGAGATCTCCAACCGCTACGGCATGCTCCACGGCGGCATCCTGTCCACCTTCATCGACACGGCGATGGGCGCGACCTGCTTCGTCGTCAACGGCACCACGTACAAGACGGTGACGCTTGATCTGCAAGTCCGCTTCCTGAAAGAAGCGAAGCAAGGCAACACCCTGACCTGCAAGACGAAGCTCCAGAAAAACGGACGCACGATCGCCGTGCTCGAATCGCATGTCTATGACGAACTCGACAACATCATCGGCAGCGCGACCGGCACTTTTTTCAAAATCCCGCACTAAGAAAAAACGACATGTCCCAAGCCACTTCGGCTCGGGGGATGTCGTTTTTTGTTGCGGACAACCTCATAGGCAACGTCATAATTTTCAAAAAACAAAAGTAAACTAGACCATACTCCTTCCAATCACATTCATTCGAACCATCTATAGTTGCAAAACGGTGAACGTTTCGTTACAATATAGTCACAATCTTGTGAATAACGGAGGAGATATCAATGGGAGCGATTGCGTTTGGTCTGTTCGTCTTGAGTGCGGCGGTGTGTTGCTTGATGATCAGTTGGAAGGTGAAGCACGTGCCGCCGGTGCAGATTCATGATGTGGAAGACCCGTTGCACGTCATGCATCCGTAAGCGAAACGAACCGACCGTGCGATCCTCGCAGGGGAGGTCTCGGGATGGGGTTTCTGTTGTTTGGGATCGGCACGTTCGTATTTGCCGGGTTGTTGCTCTGGGTGTTTGTCTGGAGCGCCAAGATTTCGACACGCACCGACATCGGGGGCAAAGCGAAGAGCAAGGGCTAAAAGGAAGGGAGGTTCCCTTTCTTTTTTTCTGTGCTAAAATAGTCTTTGTGAACGATTGCAAAAGGAGCCGATCATGAACTGGCAACGATTGTTTGACATCCAAAAGCAACTCGACGACCACATCGTCGCCGAGCATGGCTTGAACCGTTCGGAGTTGACGCGACACAAGCTGTTGGCGTTGCACGTTGAGCTTGGCGAGTTGGCGAACGAAACGCGCTGCTTCAAATATTGGAGCCGCAAGCCGGCCGCGCCGCGGGCGACGATTCTGGAGGAGTACGTCGATGCGTTGCATTTTGTACTCAGCCTCGGCTTGGATTGGGCGTACACCGATCTCGACTTCACGCCGGAAGCGCCGGGCGCCGACTTGACGGAGCAATTCCAGCGGGTGATCGAGAGGACGGTGGCCTGTCAGGGCACCAGGACAGAGGAGAAGCCGGAAGCCTCCGCCTATCGAGCGTTGTTTAGCGCCCTGCTGACACTGGGCGGTCAGCTGGGGTTCTCCGAGCGGGAGATCGAATCCGCCTACCTTGCGAAGAACGAAGTCAACCACCAACGACAAGAGCAAGGGTATTAAGAGGAAGTTCTTTTTCACCAATAGAGAATACATAGGGAAGGGAAGAGTACATCATGAAAATTTTGAATCAAGTTTTGGAAGCAAACCGCGAGTTTATCAAAGAGCGTCAAGCCAAGGAACTTCTGAAGCCGACGCCGGAAGTCTCGAAGATTCCGAGCAAGGAACTGGCGATCTTCACTTGCATGGACACGCGACTGGTCGATTTCCTGGAAGGGGCGATGGGCGTCAAGCGCGGCGAAGCGAAGATGCTAAAGAACGCCGGCAACACGCTGGCCCACCCGTTCGGCGGGATGATCCGCTCGCTGATGATCGGGATCTACGAACTGGGCGTCAACGAAGTGATGGTCATCGGCCACCGCGACTGCGGCATGGCTGGCGCTTCGGCGGAAGGCATGATCGAGAAGATGCTGGCGCGCGGCGTGTCTCCTGACGCGATCAAGTTGATCGAGAAGTCGCTGCACCAATGGGTCGATACGTTCCACCACCCGATCGAGAACGTCGGCGATGTGGTCATGCAGATCCGCGAGAACCCGCTCATCCCGAACGATGTGCCGGTACACGGTCTGATCTTCGACCCGAACTCCGGTGAACTGGAGCTGATCGTCAACGGTTATGATCACGTCAAACCGGTCGTTTCCGAATAACCTTGACAAATATCCGCTTTTGGACTTGCCAAACGTGTTGGGAAAAGGTATTATAAATACCTGTGGAGTCTCTTGGACTCCCGGCTAGGATCTCATTCTCTTTAGCGAAAGCGAACACTCTGCGTTCCCCGCGGCCACGGATAGCGGAACGGGAGTGATATGTAGTACGACTATTTTTCACACAAAAGGGAGTAGATCAAATCATGGCACGTTACACTGGTCCGAAGCACAAACTCTGCCGTCAAGTTGGCCAAGCACTTTGCGGTTCCGCAAAATGCCCGGTACACAAGCGTCCGTACCCGCCGGGTCAACACGGTCCGACCAAGCGTAAGAAAGTATCCGAGTACGGCATGCAGCTCCAAGAGAAGCAGAAGCTGAAGTTCATCTACGGCGTTCTCGAGAAGCAATTCCGTTCGTACTACGATGAAGCGGCTCGCCAAAAGGGCATCACCGGCGAAAACCTGCTCCGTCTGTTGTCTTCCCGTCTCGACTGGCAAGTATACCAAGCAGGCTTCGCTCGCTCTCTGGCAGGCGCTCGCCAGCTGGTAAACCACGGCCACGTCCTCGTGAACGGCAACAAAGTTGACATCGCGTCCTTCCAACTGCGCCCGGGCAACGTTGTTTCCCTGCGCGAGAAGTCCATGGGCCTCGATGTTGTGAAGGCATCCGTGGAAGCAACCTCCGCTCGTCCGGCTTACATCGAGTGGAACGATGCTGACCAATCCTTCACCTACACCCGCCTGCCGCATCGCGAAGAGATGCCGCAAGAGGTTCAAGAACAACAAATCGTCGAATTCTACTCCCGTTAATCGGAGTTTCGGCGTCAAATGTCGCACCTGCCAAATCTTACCGATTTGGCGGTGCGGCTTTTTTGTTCTGTGGTATAATCAGAGGGTCTGTCATTCTGTTTTTCTCATAAGGAGTGTTACTTTTGAACGAACAACAACAACAACAGCAAGTCCAACCGCAACCCTACGTGACGCAACTGCCGACCAACGGCATGGCGGTCGCGGCTTTGGTGCTCGGCATCATCACGATGCTGTGCTCTTTTATTCCGTTCTTGAACTTCATCGCGTTTATCACCGGTGTTCTCGGCATCATCTTCGGCGCGGTCGGCATCAACCAAGTCAAGAAAAACCCCGACCGGACGAAAGG
>DASTWJ010000232.1:0-6385 GCA_035776695.1 Bacilli bacterium | reverse complement strand
ATATGCCAATTCAGGGGTCAGTTCGAGGTTGGCTACACCCCGAACGCCGTCAGTTCCGAAATATTGTGCCACGTAACCAAAACTCCTTCACGTAAAAAAGTGCCATCTCTCACAACATTGTACACAGAGACAAGCCCGCCGTACAACTCTCACAAACTCTTAGACGCAGAAACTCAGACAAACGTCACACTTTTTTGTAAAAAAATTCCCGAGCAGCCACCCTGAACCACTCGGGAATCCCTTATTTATGCACATCCAGCGTCAACGTCGGCGGGTCGACCGTGCCCAGTTTGATAAAATTGGGCGTGTTGACCTGCACCCGCATCTCATGCTGTCCGGCCGGCTGTTTCGACAGGTCGATAAACGCATAGATGTCATCCACCGTCAGCTTATCCAATGTGCCCGGCGCACCGCTGACCACGATGTCGACCGTCTGTTCCTGCGGCTCGACCACCTTGTAGCTCTCCTCGCCGGTCAGGCCCGTGACTTTCACCGGCACGTCTTCAAACGTCTTCTCCGCCGCTTCGACGACGCGCACGGTGACTTCGACCACGTCCGGCTCGACGGTGGTCACGCCTTCGACGTTCGCCAGCTTCAGCGTGAACTTGGTCGTCTTGTCGAGGTCGGTCATTTCGATCGGCGGTGCGGGGAACGAGTCGATCGCATCGAGCGTTTTGCCCGCCCCGAAGATCGTGACATTGCCGACGCCTTCGATCGCTTCGACGGCATATCCCTGCTTGACCTCGCCTTTGAACTGCAGGCGCAGCGGCACCGACTTCGACGGCTTGATGATCGGGATCATCACTTCCGCCCGTTCCGGCGACAGATGGATGCCGAGCACCGGCTTGCCGTCCGCGTCGACCGGGATCAGCGGCACCGACGTGCGAATCTCCTCGTCCGCGTCGGCCAGCGAGATGTCGGCGACGACCGACTTCACGCGGTCCATGTTCGACTTGGAACCCGAGGCGACGACGGTGGCCGGCTGGATGATCGGCTCACCCGTGCCCAACCCTTCCTGCGGCTTGCCGGTCGTGTTCAGCTTGACGGCGAATTCGCGATTGACGTTCGCTTCGAGCTGGATCTTGACTTTGATCGGGTCATACGTGACCGTCGTCGGCAATCCGGAGGAGACGAGCACGTCGACTTGATGCGTGCCTTCGTCCAACCCGCGGGCATCGGCGACCAGCTTGATCTCGCTGCCTTTGTTCAAAGCGGTGATCACTTCGTAGATCGGGCCTTTCAAGTGAATCGACACTTTCGGCTCGTTGACCAAGGACACGTCCCGCTCGTCATAGAGCACGGTGACCGCCTTGTCATCGAGCGACGCTTCGTAGTCGGCGATCGACGTGGAGCCGCCGCCTTCTTCATCGCCCGCATGAACGGTCAACCAGAGCATGATCGCCAGCACGGCGGCGATGATCTTGACGATGTTGTTGTTGCGCAACAGGCGATCCATCATCCTACGATCCCGCCTTTCTGCCGAACAGCGAGAAGCCGCCGCTCGTCTTTTGCGGAACCAACAGGGTGGTCAGAAACTCGCGAAACGATTGCTCGTCGAGGTTGCGCGTCAATTCGCCGTTGACCGCCACCGACACGCCGCCCGTCTCCTCCGACACGATGACGGAGATGCCGTCCGACTGCTCGGAGACGCCGATGCCGGCGCGGTGGCGCGTGCCCAATTCCTTCGACAGCCCGATCCCTTCGGTCAGCGGCAGGAAGCAGGACGCGGCGACGATGCGATTTTTCCGAACCATCACCGCGCCGTCATGCAGCGGCGTGTTCGGGATAAAGATGTTGATCAACAATTCGGATGAGACAAAAGCTTCGATGGGAATGCCCGTCTCGATGTATTCGTTCAACCCCGTTTCCCGCTCGATCACGACCAAGGCACCGATCTTGTTCTTGGACAAGACCTGCGTCGCTTTGGTCAGCTCGGAGATCACCTTGGGGAAGTCCTCCTCTTCAAACACGGAGGAAGAAGAGCGCGCGAAAAACCGCCCGCGCCCCAGTTGTTCCAACGCTTTTCGCAATTCCGGTTGAAAGACGACCGGGATGGCAAACAAGCCGATCATCAACGTTTTATCCAACAGCCAGCTTAACGCGTCGAGCTGCAGCGCATGCGACAGGCCGGTCGCCAGCAGGATCACGACGATGCCTTTGAGCAATTGCACCGCTCGTGTGCCGCGAATCAGCAAGATGATGCGATACAGCACAAATGCCACGATCAGAATATCGAGCGCGTCAAACAGGCTGAAACCGCCAAACAAGTTTCCAAATGTGTTTTGCAACTCAGCCACCTACTGCCCCTTCGATTCCGTTCCTTACTTCTCTTACTATGTCCGTTCCCGTGCCGGTGCTTGCACACGTTCCCTGTAATACCTATTCATTCGCGAATGGGGAATGAACTCCTTGTGCCGTTGGCTAGAAAAATTCAAAAAAAAGAGCAGGTGCTAAACAGCCCTGCTTCATCGGCTCCACTCGGTCACTTCCTGCCAGAGTTGTTTGCCGTAGTATACCAATTTTTCCATCGCTTCGTCCACTTCGGCCGTTTCCCCGGAAATATCGGCGCCGGCCATCCGCACGACGCGTCCGTTGAGCGCGGTGACGTTGCCGTTGACTTTGCCCCGCACTTCGACGTCGCCGTTTTGGATCACGAGGTCGCCGGTGTAGACGCTTCCCTCCGGCACGATCACTTTGCCGTCGGCGACGACCAACCCTTGGGTGTCTTCCGCCTGCAACGCGAACTGATCGGGGGTCGCGGCGTATAGGCCCAACCCGAACACGAGCAGCACGGAGGCGGCGATCCCGCTCCACTTCATGATCGGCACTCGCCAGTCGCGCTTGGGCGGCGCTTCCGCTTGTAGACGATCCATCAAGGATTCCGTAAAGCCGGTCGGGGCTTTCAGCCATTCGGCTTGCGACAGTTTCTGAATGGCGTACCCAAGCTCGCTGAGGTGCGTCCGACAGTCGGGACATGCGGCGATATGTGCTTCAAAATCGGTTCGCTCCGTCGCATCCAGCTCGTCGTCCAGATAGGCATGGATCCGTTCATCCATCGGCTGACAGCTCATGTCCCACACCTCCTTATTCCGTGTATGATGATCTGAGCTCCTTGCGCAGCGCTTCCCGTCCCCGGTGGACCCGCGTCTTTACGGTGGACACGGGGATCTCCAGAACCTCGGAGATCTCCTGCAGGGACATGTCGTGCAGGTACTTGAGGATCACAGCCGCGCGGTAGCTCTCCGGCAGGTTGTCGATCGCCTGCTGCACTTCGGCGCGCATCTCTTCGCGCACCGTCTCCACCTCCGGCGTTTCGGTCGGAGCGGCGAGACGGGCGTACATGTCATTCCCTTCGGCGCCATCCAGTTCGGCATCGAGGGAGTAGTCGGCTTTTTTCTTGCGCAGTTTGTCGATGCACAAGTTGGTGGCGATGCGGTAGATCCAGGTCGAGAACTTGTGCTTGGGGTCGTACTTGTGAATGTTCTTATACGCCCGCAAGAAAGCCTCCTGCGCCGCATCCTCCGCTTCCTGCGGATTTCCGAGCATGCGGTAGCCGAGATTGTACAATTTGTCTTTATACAGTTCAACCAATTCTCCAAACGCCATCCGGTCGCCCTTTTGCGCCCGCTTGACGATCCGAAGCTCCAACAGTTCCATAAGACAACCTCCGCCGTTTGATCGGCTATGGGGATATACGAAGCGGTTTCGAAAAAGTTTCAGGTTCTTTTCTTTTTCTTTTTTTGCTAAAGATTTCCTGCTCGTAAACCGACAAAAAACGACTCAGGCATAGAGTATCCTGAGTCGTCCCGTTTCACTTTCATTTGTCCTTCCTTACAACGCCTCTTCCTTCTCCCGCATCCCTTCGATCAACACCGCCGCCACTTCCGGGCGGGAGAATTCGGGCGGCAGAGATTCGCCCGCGCGAAGTCTGGCGCGGACTTTGGTGCCGGAGAGGGTGAGATGGTCTTCGGCCGGATGCGGGCAGGTCTTGCCCGTCGCCATCGAGCCGCAGCGCTTGCAGTAGAAGCTGTGCTCGAAGAACAGCGGCGTGATGCCGAGTTCTTCCGCCGTAAAGTTGCGGAAGATCCGCTGGGAGTCATACGTGCCGTAGTAGTTGCCGACGCCCGCATGGTCGCGACCTACGATAAAGTGCGTGCAACCGAAGTTTTTGCGCACCATCGCGTGGAAGACCGCCTCGCGCGGACCGGCATAGCGCATCGCCGCCGGGAACACGCCGAGCTGCACGCGGTTTTGCGGGTAGTAGTTCTTCAGCAACACGTTGTAACTCTTCATCCGCACGTCGGCCGGGATATCGTCCGCCTTCGTTTCGCCGACCAACGGGTTCAGGAACAGGCCGTCGACGATCTCCAGCGCACATTTTTGAATAAACTCATGCGCCCGATGCACCGGGTTGCGGGTCTGGAACCCGACGACCGTGTTCCATCCCTTTTCCGCAAACATCGCTCGCGTCTCCCGCGGGTCAAAGCGGTACTCCGGGAAGTCGGGGTTTCGCTTGCGCTCCAGCAACCAGATGTCCCCCGCGAGGTACACGTCCGGTCGCGCGTAGAGCTTGGCGACGCCCGGATGTGCGTCTTCGGCGGTGCGGTAGACTTGCTCCGCCTCGTACTTCTTGTCAGGCACGAACTGTTCGGAGACTTCCATGACCCCGTAGGTCACGCCATCCGCCCCGACCAGCGCCACTTTTTCCCCGACTTTGATCTCGGCGGCCAACTCGCGGCTGACCGGCAACGTGATCGGAAGTGACCAGACGGTGCCGTCCGCCAGCCGCATGTTGTCGACGACGGCGCGATAATCCGCCTCCCCCATAAACCCTGTCAGCGGAGAGAACGCCCCCACGGCGATCAACTCCAGATCGGACAGGGCGAACGCATCGAGCGGGACCTGTTTGTATGTCTTTGCCAAAAGTTTCGCTTCCGCCAGCTTCTCACCGGTCAATACGCGGTCGATCAGCGTACCGCCGTGTGCTGCAATCAAATCCTTCACAATCGCAAACCTCCTACACGTCTTCGTGGTCTATTTGAGCAACATCTTGAATCCGCTCAGGAATATCATCAAAAAAAGGGTCGTGCGTACGGCCACTTCCGGCACTTTGGTGGTCATGCGGCTGCCGATCAGAATGCCCGGGATCGAGCCGATCAGCAACTGCCCGACCATCAGCAGGTTCACGTTGCCGATCGCAAAGTGAGCGATCCCGGCCACCCCGGTGACGAGCACCGCCTGCACGATGTCCGTCCCGACGAGGCGGGCGATGGCAATCGGATAGATCAAGACCAGAAACGCCATAAACAGGGTGCCGGACCCCACCGAGGTCAATCCGACAACATACCCTGCGACGACACCAAGCAACAGCATTTTTCGCCGCGGCGGCACAGGTTGGCCGTCGGCCCGCACTTCGACCTGCTTCGGCTTGCGGAAAAACCGCCACAGCATCAGCAGGGCGACGAGCAGGTAGGTGAAGCCGAGCGTCTTGCCGACGATGCTTTCCACGCTCTCGTGAAACGCGCCTTGCAAAAACATCATCGTCAATACGCCGCCGAGCGCCCCCGGCACGCTGCCTTGCGCCAACAGTTTGACAACCGCCCAGTCCACCGTCTGCTGCCGCCAGTGTTGCCACGCCCCGAACAGCTTGGTGATCGAGGCGTAGAGCAGGTCGGTGCCGACCGCCACCGTCGGGTTGACGCCGAACAGGAAGATCATCATCGGCGTCATCACCAGACCACCGCCCATCCCCGTCAACCCGATCAACAACCCGACGACAAATCCCCCAAACGAGATGCCCCAATCCATACGTTGTCCTCCTCCTCGCAGGCCGAGGTGTCAGTCATCTCCTCGCGATGGCGGGGGTTCTTGCGTCTCGCCTGCGCTCTTACTTATGCAACCCGCATTCGGTCTTCCCATGACCCGCCCAACGTCCCGCCCGCGGGTCTTCTCCCGGTTGAACCGCGCGGGTGCAGTGGATGCAACCGATGGAGGGATAGCCTTGGTCGTGCAGTTTGTTATACGGCACTTGATGTTCGACAATGTAGTCCCAGACTTGCTTGTTCGTCCATGTGGCGATCGGGTTGAACTTGATCAGGCCGAATTTCCGGTCGACTTCGATCACGCCGGCGTTGGCGCGGGTCGGCGCCTGCTCGCGACGAATGCCCGTGATCCACGCATCCAATTGCGACAAGGTGCGGGTCAAAGGCTCGACTTTGCGGATGTTGCAGCACTCGTTCGGCTCGCTCTCCCACAGCTTGTCGCCGTGACGATCCGCTTGTTCCTCCAAGGTGAGCAGCGGCGACACGCGCTCCAGATTGGCGCCATACTTGGCCAAGATCGCATCGCGCACCTCATACGTCTCGTCGAACAACACGTCGGTATC
>DASTWJ010000231.1:0-4038 GCA_035776695.1 Bacilli bacterium | reverse complement strand
GATGTTCCAGATGTAGCAGGAGAACGCGACGACGTCCGGCTTGCGGGTATGGATGTCGGCCGCGATGTTGAGCGCCACGTCCTTGATCGTATATTCGCACAGGTCGATGTCCGGGAAATCCTGACGGGCATAAGCGCGCAGGTAGCGCAACGCCAGCGATGTGTGGATGAATTTTGCGTTCAAGGTAGCCAGTACGATTTTCATTTGTTTCCTCCGTGACTCATAGTGTCTGCTCCCCCGTCATATGGTGGTACAGAACGTCTTTGCTAGTATAGCATAGTTTGCCCGACTCAACTTGACATACCCCGATGAAGGAGGAGTTCGATGATCAACGTCATTCCCATCCCGATTGATGACCAAATCGCCCTCGGCATCTCGGTCGCGTTGCCCAAGACCAACCTCGTGATGGTGACGACACCGAAAGGCTACATCATGTGTGGCGCCCTTGATGTCGGACTGCTCAACGAAAAGTTGGCCGACCGCGGCATCATCGCCGCACGCGCCGTCGGTGTCAAAACACTCGACCAACTGCTCGACGCACCGATGGAATCCTGCACGCTCAAAGCGCAGGAGCTGGGCATCGCCCCCGGCACGATCGGCCGAGATGCGATCAAAAAAATGCTGGAACTCGAATAGATCCCCATGCAAAAACGGACCTTGCGATTTCTCGCAAGGTCCGTTCGCTATTAGTTGCTCATTTCTTCGAGACGAATCGCCCGGTTGTGCGCCGTATGGCTCCACGTCTTGTTGTTCTTCGTGAAGAACGCATAGGCGGTGATCGGGAACCAAGTCAGCAGGAAGATCGGATAGAGGATAAGTCCCAAGTAGGATCGCCAGTTGGCTTTCTCCAAGAACATCGCGGCCGGCAGCTGCAGGTACAGACCCATGTTCAGGATCAGCCAGTATTCCTTCGGCATGATTACCCGTTGAATGTCCGGTGCCGCCCACCATTCCGGCATCGCGTATTGCAGGTACATCACGATGGTGATCAGGAAGATGATGAACAGGCGCATCGGTTGGAACAGGTAGATCGCCGCATCGAGCATCGCCCAGTTGCGGGTCTTGATCGACTTCCACAGGAGCGACCAGAAATAGCGGGAGGCGCAGTCGAAGTGACCTTGCATCCAGCGGGTGCGCTGTTTCCAAGACGCCTTCATCGTGTTCGGCTTCTCGTCATAGACCTTCGCATCGTGCGCCCACGTCGGGTACACGCCGCGCTGGACGCAACGAGCGGTAAACTCGACGTCTTCGGTCAGGGAGTGAGCGCCCCAGCCCATGTCCTTCAGCAGCTCGGACTCGATGCAGATGCCGGTGCCGCCGAGCGAGTTGGCCAGCCCCAAGTTGTAGCGCGCCAACTGCCACATGCGGTTGGTGTAGTAGTAGGACAGCGCGTAGGACTCGGAGATCCAAGAGTCGTGCGGGTTCTTGGTGTCGAGGTAGCCTTGGACGACCTTCGAGCCTTTGCACAGCTTGTCGTTCATGATCGTCAGGAAGTCCTTGCTCGCCAAGTTGTCGGCGTCGAACATGACGACCGCGTCGTATTTTTTCTCCTGTTCCCACAGGCGTTCGAGCATCCATTCGATCGCGTAGCCCTTGCCGCGCTTCGAATCGTCGAAGCGTTCAAACGCAAACGCGCCCGCTTGGCGGCTCAGTTCGGCCGTGCGGTCAGTACAGTTATCGCAAATGACAAAGATATCATACAGTTCCTTCGGATAATCGAGATTCTGCAGGTTCTCGATGATCGGTTCGACCACTGCTTCTTCGTTGTGAGCCGCCACGAAAATCGCAAACGACTTCTGCGGTGCGTGCGAGACAACGTCCTTTTTCTTAAAGAACCCAGCAATCGAAACGCCCACGATGTAGGCCGAGATTCCCCCAGTCAACCCCTGGGCAGCAAGAAAAGCACCATCCGCCAGAGTTCCCAGAATACTCATGTCTGTCAACCTCGCTTTATCTGTGGCTTACTCCACATCTCATTTTGCTAAGATTGCGTCTATCTGTCAATAGCACCCCATCAAACACACATGCTAAAACACTATAACAAATATGCGCCCCGTGGACAAGTATACGTCGTGCATCATATTTTTCCTGCTAGCACGTATAGTATGGAAACTTTCAGAAAAGATGAGGTGACCGTTGATGCGATCTGTTCGAGAGTGGCTGGCCGATCATTGGGGACTCGAGGTGTCCGACTTCCAAGCGGTCGGTCCCGTGTGGCGGGCGACGACGGAGCGCGGCGACTTCTGCGTCAAATTTGCCAAACACGGGACGGCGAAGATGCTCTTTCATCATTACGCCATTGAATCGTTGTTTCAGAACAAGTTTTCCGACACACCGCGTTTGCTGCCGAACCGCCTTGGTGAACCGTTCTCCGAATTGCCCGAAGGCTTGTTGACCGTATCCCCGTGGGTCGGGCGACCGCTCGATGAGACGTCCCCCTCGGAATGGCGGCGGGCCGCCGCCGCACTGGGGCGGTTTCACCGGGCTTCCATCGACTTGCGCTTGCCCGCCGGAGTGAAGCCGATCACCTTCGGCGGCAAATGGTCGAAGCGACTGCCGGAGCGCGTGATCGAGTGGAAGCGGGCGATGCGGGCGTTTCACCTCCCTCGCAACGAATTTGAACAGAGGGTGCGTGACGAGGGCGCGCCGATCTTCGTGGCGGCCCAAGCGGCTTCCGAAGCGTTGCAACGCTCCGCCTACGACGAGATGGTCGACGCGCTGCAGGAAACACCCGCGCTGGTCCACGGCAACGTCAAAGGTGAGAACTTTGCGGTCGAGGAAGACGGGCGAGTGTCCCTTATAGACTTCGATTCGTTCCGCGTCGATGTGCCCGTGCAAGACTTGGCCGATTTGCTGACCCACGTCGTCCATGCGTTTGGCGGATCGCAGACGGCAGCGCAAGACGTGCTCCTCGCCTATCACGAGCAGCATCCGCTCTCCCCCGCCGAAGCAAACGTACTGATCGCCTTGATGAGCTATCCCTATGCCGTTCACAAGGTCGTCCACAAATATGTCGAGGACGGCCGTTCCGTAGAGAAGTCGTTGCGCAAATGGAAGCGAGCGGTCGAGGAGTGGCAAACACTCGAACCTTTTTTGGAAAAATGGGCTTCTTGGCTCACTTCTCGTGTAGAATGAAGGGAGGAGAAATTTAGACAAGCGAGGTATCGTAGATGTTGCATGAACTGATCCAATGGCTGGCCGGCATCGCCACCGGCCTGATCGAGACGCTGGGGCATTGGGGCGTCTTTCTCGGCATGGTGATCGAATCGGCTTGCATCCCGCTGCCCAGTGAAGTGATCATGCTGTTCGGCGGCTTCAAGGCGGAAGCGGGTCTGTTGTCCTTCTGGTGGGTCGTCTGGGCCGGGGTGTTCGGCAATCTGGTCGGCTCGGTGCTGACGTTCTGGTTTGGCGCCAACGGCGGTCGCCAGTTCCTGATGCGCTATGGCAAGTACATCCTGATCAACCACAAACACATGGAACAAGCGGATCGCTGGTTTGCCAAGTATGGCGAATGGGCGGCGTTCTTCGCCCGCAACCTGCCGTTCATCCGCACGTTCATCTCGCTGCCGGCCGGCATCTCGCGGATGAACTTCTGGAAGTTCACGATCTACACGTTCCTCGGGTGCATCCCGTGGAACTTCACCCTGACCTGGCTCGGCTTCAAGCTCGGGCAGAACTGGGAGGCGGTGGAGCCGTACATCAAGCCCTTTTCCTATTTCTTCGCCGCTTGTGTGGTCCTCTTGGTCTTGTGGTTCCTGTTCCAAAACATCCGCAGCCGTTTGGCGACTCGATAGACACGATCATCGGCACAACGAAAAGCCCATGCGCATCCGCTTTGGATGGCATGGGCTTTTCGTTTGTCTCAAATTGCGTTATGCGTTCTGGACGGAGCGCTTCGTCTTGGCGAGATACGCACCGTAGAGGAACAGCGCGATCACCGACAAGATGATGCCGGAGATGTACGGCAGGTTGATCGCCCACGTGTACAAGGCGGTCCCCAGTGCCGGACCGACGATCCGCCCCAGCGAGTCGAAGGAC
>DASTWJ010000230.1:0-4892 GCA_035776695.1 Bacilli bacterium | reverse complement strand
GCAGCGACTGGGTGCGATACCCGGTCTGTCGGTCGATCTCTTGGTTGAACCGCGCATCTTGGTACGCATCCTCGATGATCTCCGGTTGCCCCGTCAAGATCGCGTGCCCGACGACGCCCGCCGTCGCCGGAACGCGCACCTCTTCCATATCGTGGGCTACTTTTGTCCAGAGTTCATCCGTCATTTTGTCGTACAACCACAGCGTACAGCGATCGGCGACGACCATCTCCCGCCCCATGTCGGCCATCAGCATCAACAGGCGATCCAAGTTCTTCTCATCGGCGATCTTCGCGGTGTAATCAAAGATGACTTTGAGCATGTCGCCCGGCGTCAAGTCGCGGCGCAACGTTTGCTTTTCGATCAAACTCATGTTCCTCACCACCTTCGTTGAATTGTCTTAGACGTATTTGTCGATCAAGAACAAGAAGACGAGATGCAAGGTGTTGTCCACCAAAATGTGAACCCAAAGCGGCGGCGGCGATTGGTTCACCGCCGTGACATACCAACGCACCAACGGCGTGCGATCCAGCAAGTAGTGCGACAGGTAGACGAGCGCGATGTGCGGCCCATCCCACCAGCCGGTGAACACCAGCACCGCCAGCGTCCACAACAGACAATGCACATGGCAGGCCAGTTCGCCGCGCCAGGATTTTTCTTTCTTGTGGTTCGCCATCCAATCGGTCTGCAACAGATAATCGCCGACCAGATGGCCGACCAGCCATTCCATCTGACCACCCGCCCTATACTGAGATGTGAGTCGCTTGCCCCAAGTATTTCTGCCGGATCTCCAGCAGCGTTTTCCAAGCCGGTTGCACCAGTTCCCGCTTCCAATCGTCAAGCGAGGATTCAAAGGTCAGACCTTTCTCCTTCATCAGCCGACGCAACTCGTCGTCCGCGCCGGTCGGTATCCACCACGTGAACACCGGGTTGGTACGCGCTTCGAGCGTGAAGCGCAGATACGCTTGCACCAACTGTGCCGCCGTATCCACTTCCACTTCCTGTGCGTCCCCTTCCGGCTTAGGAGCCGGATAGACGTCCGGATAGCGAAACGGTCCGTGGTGCAACATCAACCCGATCAAACCGATAGGCGGCAGTTTATGCCCGAACACGGGCAGGGCAAACTGCAAGCTCGCCGTATAATCGACGCGGATGATCACCCCGTTGATAAACAGGGCTTCGAAGACGTCCTCGCCGGCATGCAGACCGTTTTGCCGCGCGAGATCGTCCCAGTAGACGACCCCCGTGTTGTGGGAGAGCCAGAAGAGATCGGACAACTGCCGCAGGTGCGCCAGCCATTCGCTCTCTTCCGGCTTGTGAAACAGGGAGAGGAGGTGGCTGACTTTCCAGACGCCGTGCCGGTGCAACCATTGCCGACCGAGCGTCAGGTAATCGGCAAAATGTTGCACGCGTACGTGAGACGCCCGCTTGCTTCCTTGCGCCACTTGCCGCGCCTCCTCCAAGTCGGCGAGAAACCCCGCGTTGACAAATTCCCAGTAGTTCAACTCCCCCGCGGCGAAACGCTCGTCCGTCAAGCGCCCGCTTTCTACTTCCCAGTCGGTAAACAGCTCCACATCGAGTCCGAAATAAACCTCCTGTCGCTTCACCTTCAACGGGTCACTCCAATTTCCTGTCCATTCCAGCCCTTCAAACCAAGTAAATCGATACGGCGAAGCGGCCAAGTACCAATCGCGAATCCAAGCGGCTCGCTCGGAAGGCGGGATCTGTGTCGGGTCTTGCGGCTCATAGAGCCCCTCCCGCACGATGACCTCTTCAGCCCCTTGCTGCAACACGCTTTCTTTTGGCAAAAGATCCTGTTGCTCCAGCACGCCTTGCAGGAGAAGAGTCTCTGCGGTTCCTGCTCCTACTCCTGCTCCCGTCAACCAAGAGCGTGGCGGCTTGTCTCCGGCAACGCCCAGTACGAACACCGGGTGGCGAGCCTCGCCTTGCACGGCCAGACGCGCCCCTTCCTGCACATGCACCTGTCCGCCGCTGCGCACGTTGAGCACCGTCCCCGCCTCTACGCGCAGGGTCGCACCGGAAAGCAAGGTCACACCCGATTTTCCAAGGTGATAAGGCCCCTGCTCCGGCGTCAGCGTCATCTCCTCGGCGATCACGCCTTCCAACGCTTGGTAGCGGTCAATGTGTAACGCATATGCATGACGAGGGTCACTGCCGTCAAGCGAGTATACGCAGAGGTAGTACGCGCCGGAGACGATCGCCGCATGGGCTCCGATCCTGACTCGTTCCCCCAAGCGTCGCCCGCTCGTCAGCAAGTTCCCGTCCCCGTCGTACAGTTCCACCGCATAATCCGTCTTCGGCGGCAAGTCGAACAGGTCGAACTCCACCGCTTCTCCCGCCGCCAGTTCCAAGCGATACCAATCTTCATCGCCCGGAGTCGCTAAAGTCGCTCGGTAGCGGACGCCATACGCCAGATCTTGCGCCTGTTGCCTCGTGTTGTCGGTGACCACGCGCACCTTCGTCATGCTTCAGTCACCTCCTCCACCTCGACCGCATCAGCCGCCGCGACTTCCAGTTGGGCCAGACGATGGGCGCATCGCTCCAGATAGAGCTGCGCCGTGCGATCCTGTCTGTTCTCCTGCCAGCAGGAAAGGAACAGCCGCTCCGCTTCCAGATGGCGACCGGCGTGATACTCGTTCACCGCCTGTTCGAAGCGTTCGCGCGTGCGCAACTTTCCTTCTCGCACGCCGTCCTCTTCCGCCGCCAGCACTTCATAGAGGTGAATCTCCTCCGTCTTGCCTCGCACCTGCACGCGGTCGAGCAACCGAATCCCGTATGCGTCTCGCTCGGTCAAGCGTCGGTGCGTATGCTCCGTGATCAGCAATTTCGCGCCGTAGACCTTGGTCAGCCCTTCCACTCGCGACGCCAGATTGACCGCATCGGAGATGACCGTCGAGTCCATCCGATGCGGGCTGCCCAACGTACCGAGCATCAGCTTGCCGGAGTTGATCCCGATGCCGATCTGCAGCGGTTCCAACCCTTGCGCCGTGCGGGCTGCGTTGTAGTCATTGAGCTGACGGAACATCGCGATCGAAGCGCGAACCGCATCGTCCGCCCCCCGGTCGAACAAGGCCATGATCGAGTCGCCGATGTACTTGTCGATGAACCCGTTGTTCTCGTTGACACAAGGCTCCATCGTCTTCAGGTACTCGTTGAGAAACTCGAAGTTCTCCTCCGGCGTCATCCGCTCCGACAGCGCGGTGAAATTGCGGATGTCGGTAAATACGACCGACATCTCCGCCTGTACATGGTCGCCGAGCTTCACATCGACGATGCTTTTCTTTTCCAAAAAGCGCAGGAACTGATGCGGCACGAACCGTCCGTAGGCGCGGTTGAGGGCGACTTGGCGGTCATAGAGCTCCGCGTTGGCGATGGAGATGGCAATCTGCGACGAGAGCATCTTCACCACTTCCAAGCGGTCGGAGGTAAACGCATAAGTGGCGAGGTTGTTTTCCAGATAGAGCACCCCGATCAGCCGACCGCGAGTCAACAGCGGCAGACAGAGGATCGACTTGACCTCGTGGTCGCGGATGTAGGAGTCTTTTTGGAACATGCCGGACTTGTGCGCTTCGTGAAGCACGATCGGGTCTTTCATCCGCGCCGCATACTGCACGACGGTGGCGGCGAGTGCGCCTTGCTGAAACGGCAGGGACTGGAGCACGACGACGCGCCCGTTGGCGACCGATTTTTCCGCTTCGATCCGCAAGTCGCCGTCGCGTTCGATCAGCAGGTAGCCTTTTTCCGCCCCGGCGTTTTCGACGACGATGTTAATCAGGTTTTCGAGCAACTTGTCCAACACGATCTCGCCGGAAATGGCGTTGCTCGCCTTCATGACGGTCATCAGATCAAGGCTCTGCCCGCGGCTGTCGGTGGTTGCCAGCATCGTCGGGTGCGTCGTCACCCCATCACCTGGCTCGGTTCGCGCCACCGTGTCCAAACGCGCCGCCGTCAACAGCCCCGGGTGTTCGTCCTCCAGCCGCTTGACGACCGCCGTCGCGCCCCATTTGAGGTAGTTGTAGCGAGCATCCTGCAGGAACAACTTGGCGATGCGTTCCTTGCCTTGTGCGAGGTAGCACTTCGCCGCCAGCTCGTTCGCCAAGGCGACGTGATGCGTGAACCCGTTCGCCTGCGCCGTCTGAATCGCCTGTTCGTACAGGTCATACGCCTTCAAATACCGCCCGTTGATCCGCTTCCATTCCGCTTGCAACAGCAAAAACTCGTGCAGATAGTTCACCGGACAAAGCAACGACCACTTTTGCAAAAGTTTCAGTTGTTTGCGCAGTTGGCGTCGCATCCCGACCCGTTCCTTTGCCGAGACGAGCCTGTCGTTCGCCGCCAAGATCAGGCCGTGGTGGAACACCATCTGCGGCATCTGCATCTGAGCGAAATGCGCCTCGAGGTCCTGTGACGCCGAGCGGCTGTGAACGAGTGCCGCTTGCGGCTGCCCGAGCAGATAGAGGACGAAAGCTTTGCGGGCGTGATAGCGCGAGATCCCGTAACGCGTCTCGTTGTGGACATCCAGCGTGACATACGACACCTCGTCCAATTCCTCGCTATGGAAGCTCCCCGCCTCCGCGACCTCCCCGCGCAAGTTGCGAATCACCATGCGGTTCGTGTACAGGTCGGTTTGAAAATCGGCGTAGTTCATCCGCCGCATAAAATCATAGTAGGTCGCGATCTCCCGCTCTACTTCGTCCAAAGGGGTTCCGCTATACATCTGCGCCGACACCATCATCGCGATCGACGAGGTCGCCGTCATCATGTCACCCGTTTCCATCGCTTTGTGATGGGTGCTTTTGGCGAGGTCGACCGACGTTACCAGAGGGTGTTGCCAATGCTGGCAGAACGACAGCACGCCGAACGGGCCACGCGCT
>DASTWJ010000229.1:0-2142 GCA_035776695.1 Bacilli bacterium | reverse complement strand
AAACGTCTGCGGTGATTTGACCGTGATCCAGCCCGTAATCACCCCGCCCTGCCCTTCGATGCACAGGCGGGAGGTATCGGGTACCAACGCAAGATCGGCCCTGTAGCCGCGCTTGATGCAGTCGTAGGTGCCCGCTTCGCCCGCCTCCTCGCCGATCACCGATTCGAACACGACTTCCCCGTGCAGTTCGATGCCGCACGCCTGTAACGCTTTCAGGGCAAAAAGGGCCGTTGCCAAGCCGCCTTTCATATCGGCCGTCCCTCGTCCATACAGCAGCCCGTCCTGTTCCGTCACGTCAAAAGGCGGGTACGTCCAGCCCGCATCATCCCCCACTTCGGCCACGTCGATATGGCCGTTGAGCAGGAGCGAGCGATAGGCCGGGTCTCCTTTTCTCACGCCGACGACGTTCGGATCGCCGGGGTAGACTTCCCATACGTCGGTGCTGAAGCCGAGGTCGTGCAGATACTGACGCACGACTTCCTGTGCCGCCTCCGTGTTGCGGGCTGGCGGCGAGACGGTCGGGTGGCGCACCAAGGCCCGCACCAGCTCCACCAGTTCCTCGCGGTGTGTGTCGATGTACTTTCTCACTTGTTCCATGTACCGATCACTCCATTCCAGTTTCTCAGATACACTTTTGCATGAATCTTCCAACCCTATCATCTATGAAAAAACCGTCCCTGTCTAGGAACGGTTTGCCTGCTTCATCAGTTCGGTCAGCGAAGGCAGGATCAGCGTCGGCTTGCCTTGCGCCGTCTCAATATGCTCTTCTTTGGAAAAGCCGGTCAAGACGAGCACCGTGCGTACCCCTGCGTTCACACCGGCCAGAATGTCCGTCTCCAAGTTGTCGCCGACCATCACGGCGCGGTCTTTGCTCACGCCCAACTCGCGCACGGCAAAGTCGATCATCCGCGCTTCCGGCTTGCCCATGACGATCGGGACGGTGCCGGATGCGGTGCGCAAGGCGGCGAGCAGGGAGCCGGCTCCCGGCAGCAGGCCGATCTCCGTCGGCAGCGCCTTGTCGATGTTGGTGGCGATATACGTCGCGCCCCCTTGGATCGCCAGCGAGGCTGTCTTTAGCTTCTCGTAGGTGAAGCTGCGGTCAATCCCTTGCACCACATACTCGGGGTTGTCGTCGGTGATCACGCAACCGACCGACTCCAGGGCTTGGTGCAAGCCTTCCTCGCCGATCACATAGACCCTTTTGCCTGCAGGATCTTGCCCTTGCTTTTCCGCTTGCTCGGCGATGTACTTCGCCGCCACAAGGCTCGGCGTGTACACATGCTCCGGTTCCGCCGGAATCCCGAACCGGCGCAGATGTTCCGCCACCTGATCCGGGCGGCGCGAGGAGTTGTTGGTGACGTATAAGTACTTGCGCCCCGTCTCCTCCAACCAACGAATAAAGTCCGGCGCGTCGGGGATCACTTCTTTGCCCCGATACAGCGTGCCGTCCAAATCGAGGAGAAAAGCTTCGGCATTCTGCAACCAAGCGGCTTCGTTCATAGCGACCATCTCTCCTTTTTCAGCACTGGCGCTTCTAGGATGTGCGGATTAGCTGAAGTCTACTTCCGGCTCGTGAACCCCGGCGCGGAAGTTGATCGCTCGACCCGCCACGAACAGGTAGTCGGACAGGCGGTTCAAGTAGCGCTGGATCTCCGGATTGACCGTCTCCCCCGCCCCTAGCGTCACCGCGATGCGTTCGGCGCGGCGGGTGATCGTCCTCGCCGTCTGCAGCGCAGCCGAAGCGACATGACCGCCCGGCAGGATGAACTTGGTCAGTGGCGGCACTTCCGCATCATAGGAGTCGATGAAGCGCTCCAAGCGGTCGACTTGCGCCTGCTGCACATGGTAGCCCGTCTTCTCGACCTTTTCCAACGGCGTCGCCAAGTCGCGGCCGAGATCGAACAGCTCGCGTTGCACGATCAGCAGTTGCTCCACAAGGTCTGCGGTCTTGAACGGTACGTGGCGCAGGTGCGCCACCGCCAAGCCGATCATCGAGTTGGCTTCGTCGATCGTGCCGTATGTTTCCACGCGAATCGAGTTTTTCGGCACGCGGTGCCCGTAAATCAGGCTGGTTTCTCCTTTGTCCCCGGTACGGGTATACAGTTTCATCTGACAGAAACCTCCTTTCCTCTCTTTCCTTAC
>DASTWJ010000228.1:0-27732 GCA_035776695.1 Bacilli bacterium | reverse complement strand
GATCGCTTCGTTCAGCTTGGCGGGGCCGTCATAGTGGGCAAATACTTGTTCCGCATAGTGAAAAGCTTCGCTGCCGACCATCCGCAGCCATTCCCGCTCCTTGGTCGTCGTGTGGGCGGTGAAGTAGGTTTGCGCCCGCAGTTTCCAGCGGTGAAGCAGGGCAAGGCTCAGCAACAGCGTGATCTCGACGCCGATCAGCAGCACGTCGCGCATCGTTTCGGACACCAGTTGTTCCATACGTTCACGCTCCTACCGTCACGGGAGCCGCTTCCGGCAGGCGATACGGCAGGCCGAAGATTTGGCAGATCGCCCGCGCCGCCCCTTCGGCCTGCAGGTGCAGAAAGCCCGGCTGCATGATCCGCGCCTCCTCTTCCGGCGAGGTCAGGAAGCCGCCTTCGATCAACAGCGCGTCCATCATCGTGTCGCGCAGCACTTGGAAGTCGCCGAGGTAGACGCCGCGGTTCTTCTGGTTCGTGGCGGTCGCGATGTGGTAGGCGAGCAGACCGGCTTTGTGGTAGGCGTGCTTGTCCTTTTGCGACGGGTGAATCCAGACGGCGACACCGTGAACGCGCGGGTCGGAAGAGGCGTCGAAATGCCAGGAGACGAACAGGTCGGCACCGTTGGTGTTGGCGAGCATCGCCCGCGCTTTCAGGTCGACACCTTCGGTGACGCCGGGCACGCGTTCCGTGTCTTTGTCGCGGGTCATGGCGACGGTGATGCCGCAGCGGGTCAGGGCCTCGCGCAGCAGCAGGCAGACTTGCAGGTTGACATCTTTTTCCCGCATGTGACGGCCGTGTGCGCCGGGGTCGCGGCCGCCGTGTCCGGGATCGAGTACGAGTAAAGGCATGATGGTGATTCCTCCTTACGTGTCCGTCGGGGCGGACAGGGTTCTTACTCTCTTCAATGCACGATCAGTCGCCCATCCGGGACAAGACGCGCAAAATTCCTTGCAACGCGCCGTGTGCTTGGCGACGCAAAAAGTCTTGACGGGTACACAGCTCCCGTTCGTTCGGGTTGGACAGAAACGCACCGCGAATCTCCAGCGCCGGGATGTCGATCATCCCCAGCACGTCCTCGCGCTCTTGAAACACGCCGAGGAAAATCTGGCCGGTCGCGTCGCAGATTCTCTCGCCGATCCGCTCGAAATCGGTCATCCGCGTCAGATCGGCGCGATCGGGGTGAACCCAGAGCGAGACGCCGCTGACACCGCGATCGGAGAGGTCATCGCAATGCCAACCGATGTAGAGGTGGGCTTGCGACTCGTTGGCGAGAGCGGCGCGTTCGGCCGCACTGAGTTCAAGATCCGTATCACGGGTGAGCAATACCTCGACGCCTGCCGCTTGGAGCAGGTTGCGCAGTTCGAAGCAGAGCGCCATGTTCACTTCTTTTTCGTCGATCCATTCGGTCTGGTAGCCGGTATCGGCACCGCCGTGGCCGGGGTCGAGAATCACGCGATGCAGGGTCTTGGTGCGAGCTTGTTGTTCAGGCATGGGGAAATCTCCTTTCGATGAGGAACAAAAAAGACGCCATGCGTGCGGGACAACAGCGCGGTACGGCGGGTGTGAGGCGTTCGGTTCCGGCATCTCGTCGAAGCGAAGATGCCGAGCCACGCCGTTCCCTTGCCTTCCGGGTCGGTGTTGTTCCCTTGTGCATGACGTCCTCCGGGTCTCGGTCGGACCAACACGTATTGGGGTGTATCGGTGGTTTGAATGTGTTGCCAAAAGCAAACGTTATTTGGATTTCGAACGGTAGTAGGTTGTCGCTTCCATCATGCAGGACAGGATCTGTCCTTGGTGTGTTTTGACGATGCGGGTGTCGAAGTCGTTCAGCCTGATCTCGTCCAGAATGCGGCCGCGGTCGACGAGGATCAGCTTGGGGCCTTCATCGACCCGGATCATCCGGTACACGCCCGCCCCTTGCTCGGTCGGGGTGTCTGTCGATGGTGTATTCACCGTCTTCACCGTTTTCATTTGTGTTCGCACATCCTTCCAGAGGAGTTGCTGTGAGAACAATATAGCACATATGTTCGTATTTTGGCAAGTCGAATTTTAGTGAATCTCGCAGGCGTGAAACGTCGATTTATTTTGCCAGACGGATGTCTAAATGTATCTCTTTCCGCTGCCAGTCGATGTCGCGGATGCCATAGGCGTACGTGTCTGTCGCCCGCTCGGACAGGTTGAAATCGAGAGTGCGCTGTTCGGACTGCACGTGAACCCATGGCGGCCAAGGCAGCCCTTCGAGCACGGCGAACAGCGTTTTCAACGGCAGCGGCCAGTCGCCCATCTTCGCTTCCTCGGCATACAGGCGCAGGTCGCCGTCCGCCTGCACTTCGGGCCGCATCCACATCGAGAGGCTCATCGCGCGGCCGAAGAACACCAGCGAGGTGTCGGTGCGCACGCGCCCATCCTCCAACACAAAGCGTGCCCGCTCCACCGGTGTCTGCTTGCCGGCGAGCTGCATCGCGACATATTGATTGATCGCCTCCTGCCCGACGGTCGCTTCGATCGCCACAGGCTTTGCGGAGGGTTGCGACACGCTGACCGGTGCGGGATGCGGTTCGGTGATGTTGAACCAGATGGCCGTGATCGCGATCACGGCGGCCAGCACCAGCGTGAACAGGATGAAAAAGGCCAGCCGCCACGGGTTGCTGCGAAGCCAAGAGCGCAGGGTATGGTCGGATCGGTTGATGGGTAACGCCTCCTTTCCCCTGATCGTCCTGTTTCTGTCGATGGACAAACAGGTGCGGATGGGGTAGCATGATAACAGATACTTTGACTTAGCAAATGAGGGATCGAACTTGAAATTGAACAAGCTGCGCAATTGGGCGTTGGGCTTAATCTTCCTCGCTTTCGCCGTGATGTATGCGGGCGTTTTTGTCGATTGGCTCATGCCGTACACGTTTACGCTGGGCACGCTGATGATCGTCGCCAGCGTCGCGATCTATTTTCGCGTCGGAGCGATGTCGATGCGCATTCCCACCGTCGAATGCCCGAACTGCCACCGCAAGACCAAGGTGATGGACACCGAGGACGGCTGCATGTACTGCCGCACGCCGCTGCGGATGGAGCTCGATGACGCGGGCGAATTGATCGCCATCGAGATTCAGTCTTGACCACATACCTATGTGTATACAGGAAAGCCCTCCATCTATGCGATGGAGGGCTTTTTTCAACGCTTTTTCCCTTGTTTGTGATGCCGGCAGAGGTCGGAGAGGCGGCAGACGTCGCACTTGGGCTTGCGCGCGTCGCACACGCGCCGTCCGTGCCAGATCAGCCAGTGGTGCGCGTCGGTCCATTGTTTCTTCGGGATGCGCTTGTTCAATTGCGCTTCGATCACCAGCGGATCGTCGCCGAGCGCGAGGCCGAGGCGGTTGGAGACGCGGGCGACGTGGGTGTCGACCGCCATCGCCGGCACGCCAAACGCGTTGGAGAGCACGACGTTGGCCGTCTTGCGCCCGACGCCCGGCAGGTTGACCAGCTCTTCCATCTTTGCCGGCACATCTCCTCCGTGCTCGTCGAGCAACAGGTGGCAGGTGGCGAGGATGTTTTTCGCCTTGTTTTTATAGAGCCCGATCTCTTTGATCTCCGCTTCCAGTTCCGCTTGCGACAGGCGCAGAAAATCGGCGGAGCCGGGGTATTTGGCAAACAGCCCCGCCGTGACCTCGTTGACTTTCTTATCGGTCGATTGGGCGGACAGAATGGTGGCGATCAGCAATTCAAACGGGTTGCGGAAGTTCAACTCGCAGTGTGCGTCGGGGTAACACTCCTGCAAGGCGGCGAGAATTCTCTTGGTCGGGACGCGGGGAAGCGCGATGCCTTCCCCCTTGCTCGAAGCCCCTGACTTCGCGTTGCGGGTCGTTTTAGCCGTCGTCATCCCTGCTCCGCCTCCCGAAACACCCAGCGATCCTCCGGGTTCTCCACCGCCCGTCGTCTGGCCAACTGATCGCCGAGCAACTCGCGCAGAAACGGCAGCTCGAACCGCACGTTGCGCCCCTGCTTGATCTCCTCCAACACCGGTGCAAAGTACAGATAGTCGGTCACCGCCACCTCATACAAGTCCGCTTCTCGCAACGGCTGCCCGTCGATCTCCACGTCAAGCGTCGGCTCGCCGCTGATATCCTCGCTCTCCGTCACGTAGACGGTCAAGCCGGACACTTGCAACCCGCCGACAAAATGCCCGCGAAACCCGTAGCCCTTGCCGACGTCCTGAATAAACGCCGGATCGAGCGACTTGCGCAGTACGGACAGGATCTGTTTCCCCGTCAACTCGACCACGCAGGTGATCGACGGGCTGGAGAAGCAGGTCAGCAGATCGTTGCGCGTGACCGTGCCGCTGACCAGCCCGTGGTTGAACATGCCGGCGTTGATCATCGCCACGGACGCACCCGTCAACTCGCGCATCCCGTCGGTCAGCACGTTCGCCAGCGGCGAATTGCCCGCCAAGGCGTGGCCGAGGTCGAACGAAAGCTCCGCCACCGCTTCGTCGAGCTGTTCGGCCGCATGCGACTGCCAGCGCTCCATCTCCGCCACCAAGTCGGCATCGGGGGTCAGCTCGGCATCGCGCTCCACCGCCCCGCCCGAATACCCGACGATCTTCCGGCTCGCCTCGTCCCACTCGACCGTCAACTGCCCGAAATACCGCCCGAAAAAGCCCGCTTGGCAAATGATCGTGCCGTTCACCAACTCCGGCTCGACCAACACGTTGTGCGTATGACCGCCGAAGATGATGTCGATGCCTTCGATCTCCTCCGCGATCTGGCGGTCGCTGGACAGCCCCAAGTGCGACATCAGCACGACCAGATCCGCCTCCTGCCGCCGAATCTCCGGCAGAATCCGCGCGAATGTCTCACGCGGATGCTCGGCATAGACCCCGTGCATTTTATAAAAGTCAAAAAAGGGCACCGTGATCCCGATCACCGCCACCCGCAAGCCGTCCCGCTCGAAGATCAGGTACGGTTCGAAGCAAGCATACGGCTCTCGCGTCTGCATGTCGAACAGGTTGGCGATCAGACAAGGCGTTTCCGACTCGTTGACCAGATCGGCCCACTTGTCTTTGCGCAGGGTCAAGCCCTCGTTGTTGCCGAACGTCCACGCATCATACCCCACTTCGCGGATCAGCGCCGCGTTGGTGCGCCCGAACGTGCCCTCCGTCTCCATCCGCTTGCGATCGGCATGGTCGCCGATGTCGAACGTGAACACCGTCTCACCCTGCTGCTGCCGTTCATGTCTGCGCTTGCGTAACTCTGTCGACACTTGTAAAAATTCTTCAAAATGACTATGTACGTCATTCGTATGGAAAAAGTGGATCTTCATCGTTTCCCCACTCCCGTGTGCGTAACGTTATTCCCTCATTTTAACATAATGAAAAAAGCCACGCATCAGCGCGGCTGTTCATTTTCCGGCTCTTCGTTAAACGATCCGTTCTCATTTTCGTCCCAAGAGAGTCGTGTGACCATCGTATAGTCTCCCTGCCGAACCTCTTCCTCCGTGGCATCGCGATGCAATTCGTCATCCTCAAGCCCCGGCGCAACGGTCGGCTCGGATGCCTCTCGGGTACGCTTTTTCTTCTGTTCCATCTGGGCAAAGACCTCCTTTGCCCCTTAGTATGGCGCGTTTGGAGGGTCCTACTCCTTGTCCTCTTCCGGCACGATGCCTTCGCGCACCGCATAGGCGGCCGCCTGCACGCGGTTTTGCAGATGCAGTTTGTCGAGGATGTTGCGGATGTGGTTGCGAACCGTGTTCTCGGAGATAAACAACTTGCCGGCGATCTCTTTGTTCGAGGCACCCGTACTCAGTTCGCGCAACACTTCCAACTCCCGCTGCGACAGCGGATCGACCGCCGGGGTCGGGTCCTTTTTCTCGCCTTTGGCAAATTCGGACAGGATCTTCACCGCCAGGAAGCCGGGAATCACCGCTTCGCCCATCGCTACTTTTTTCACCGAATCGATCAGTTGCAGCGGGTCGACGTTCTTCAGCAAGTAGCCTTGCGTACCGTGCTTCACCGCTTCATACAGGTTCTGCTCGGCATCCGACACGGTCAGGATCAGGATCTTGACATAGGGCAGCTCCGTCTTGATCCGCTTGGTGGTTTCCAAGCCGTTCGAGCGGGGCATGTTGATGTCCATCAGAATCACGTCCGGCATCAGTTCGTGCGCCTTCTCCAAGCCTTGCACGCCGTCGGCCGCTTCGCCGATCACTTCGAATTCTTCGTCCTCTTCCAATATGCTGCGCACGCCGCGACGGAACAGTTCATGGTCGTCGACGAGCAGGATTCGAATCTTTTTCACAAGCATCCTCCATCTCTTCGTGCAGCTCTTACCTTCCAGTATAGTACAAGAAGCAAAAAAGCAGAAGGAAGTGATCCCTTCTGCTTTCGACATTTTATTTTGAAGGTTCTGATAAATCAACCGATAAAAGTGGAATTGCTCGGGTCGATCGGGTCGTCGATCGCGACTGTGCCTTGGGTCGGCATTGCGCTCGGATCGATCGGATCATCCTCCGCCACCGGTGTTCCCGCAGACAGCCCGCTCAGGCTCAGGACGCCCGCGAGAACAAAACTTCCCAACAACATTCCCATCCAAACTTTGATCTTCATAGGTGATTCCCCCTTAATCAATGATTTGGACCGCTATCGTGTTGTATTGCGCAGCTTGCTGTTCGAGTCCGACTTGCCGACAATGTTCGGCGATCTTGCCGATCATCGCCTTGACCCTGTCCTTGCCAAATCCGATGTTTGCCAGATGAGCGGCGCGCGTGGCGCACACTTCGAGGTCGGCATAGCGACTGAGCGCGATCAGAATCTCCGACCATTTGTCCAGACAACGAATCTCCGCTTCCCGCAATTGATACTGGTGGCAGAGCGCGATCGCCTGCGACACGTACTTCCAAGCGGAATGATACTCCGCTTGCGACATCAGGTAGCCGGCCATCGAGAGCAGTGTGTTGACCTGCCCCGTGTGGTCATGGGTGCGCTTTTTCATCTCCAGAGACATCAGCCAAGCGGCAATCGCCTCTTCGACACGACCCCAATCGCGCATCAGTTCGGCGTAGTTGTGCCAGACGCGTCCCAAGTGCAGGTAATCTTGCGTCGTTTCCAACCAATCGCGAGCTTGGATAAAGGAATCCAATGCCTCTTCGTACTGGTTGGTGATCCGCAAGCACGAGCCCATGGTGGCGGAAACGCGAGCCGCCGAATTGAGGTCTCCGTGGGCGATCAGTTGCGGCAAAGCCCGTTTGGACACGTCCAGAGCCGCTTCGTACTGCCGGGTGCGAACCAGCGCGACCGCGTGGTTTTGCAACAGCACGCTGTACTCTCGAGTCTCCATCGCCCCGCTGGTTCGAAACAGTTCCTCCGCCTCTTCGAAAATCGGGAGTGCCGTTTCGCTCATGCCCAGGAAGATGTAGATGCGACCTTTTTGCCGCAACGCCTTGGCTCGGGTCGCGATGTCCGGCTCCGTCACTTCGGAGCTGACCACCCAATGAAACCAAGACAACGCGAGCCACAGTTGTTTCGTTTCAAACAACAGTTCCCCGATGCGCAGCCCCAAGGAGTAGGCAGCGTGTTGACGCACCAGCAGTTCCCAACCGGCCAACTGCTCTCCAACCTGCTCCAACACCGTTTCCGGGTTCGCCTGCACCTGTTGTTCCAACTTGGCGAGCTGTTGTTCCAAGGCGTCCAACGTTTGGACCTGTCCGTTTGCCACTTGCATGCGTCTTCGCTCCTTTCCTTTGGCTTACCCTTATCATAGAAGGATAGAATCCGGAAATCAATAGATTTCAGATAAGTTTTAATCCATTAGACCAAACTTCTATTAGTTCGATTTAATTCGACAAAAAGCATGTCTCTTTGTCGAGGTGGTTTCGACAGAACAAAACGCCCTTCGCGCCGAGGGGAAGGGCGTTTCGACAGGCGTTTATGCGTCGACGGAGAACGCCATGCGATATAACGGGCTGAGCATCCGGAACGTTTGGACCGCATGCTCCAGAAAATCGGCGGCGGACATCGCCACCGCTTGCTCGCGCAAAACGATGCGCCCGATCATCACCTCGCCGTTTTTCTGGTTGGCGAGACGGTGGGCGATGCGCTCGAAGTCCGCTTGGGTCATCTCGTCCTGCACATAGCCTTTCGGGTTCATATGGTCGGGGTACCAGTGGGTATCGCCGGGGATGATCTTTTGAATCTCATCCAACTGTTTCAACATCTGCTCGGCGAAGACGCCCTTCATCGGCGACTCGTAGATGATCCCGAACTGGATGAACGCATGCGTCTCCCAAGCGCCGATCTGAAAGTGCGGGTACATCTTATAGCCGCGCTTGTTTTTGCTCCACGCGACCCACGAGTCTTTCGGCGGGTTGGTGGTGCGACGAGCGTGCTTGGCGACATGCGGGAACATCTCCTCGCCTGCGATCTCCGTCAACACGGGGACCAGGTCGTCGCCCAACTGGGTCAACTTGACGCGCAAGTGGTTGATCAGCGCTTCCATCCGCGCCTCCAACCCCTCCACGGCAAATACATCAAAATCTTCGTCGGTGAATCCGGTAAAGTTCATGAAGTCGCTCCTTAGTATCCTTTTTGCGGGTCGATCACGTTGATCATCTCCCCCTGCCCCGTCACATAGACGCGCAGATTGTGCCGGAAGATCTCCTGCGCCCGCTCCATGTATTTCGGCGAACGCGACGAGATGTGCGGCGTGAGGAAGCAATTTTCCAGCTGCCAAAACGGATGATCGGACGGCAGCGGCTCTTCCGTGAACACGTCGAGCGCCGCACCGGCGATCGTGCCGTCCTGCAACGCTTTCAACAGTGCCGCTTCGTCGACGACGACGCCCCGCGCGATGTTGATCAGCACGGCCGACCGCTTCATCAAGCCGAGTTCGCGCTCGCCGATCAAGCCCTCCGTCTCCGGCGTCTGCGGGGTGATCACCACGACAAAGTCACTTCGCTGCAACAGCTCGTCCAACCCCGAAACGTCAAACATCTCGTCAAAAGGTTCGCTGGGACGCTTGCTCCTTGCCACACCGAGCGTCCGCATCCCGAACGCCTTGGCCCGCTTGGCGATCTCCGTGCCGATCGAGCCGGCCCCGATCACGCCGAGCGTCTGCCCGTCCAACTCGTCCAAGCGCACGGAGCGATCCCAGTTGGCTTGCAGTTGGTTGCGGTACATCGGCAGAAAGCGGCGAGCGAACAGCAGCAACAGGCCCATCGTATGCTCGGCCATCGGGCCTTTGTGAATGCCGCGGGCGTTGGTGACGAGGATGTCGCGAGCGGCGATCGCTGCAAACGGCATCAGTTCGAGACCCGCCGAGATGACGGGAATCCATTTCAGGTTCTTGCACCGGTCCATGACGTCTTGCGTCAAGTCTTCTCCGTATGTAAGCAGCAGTTCGGCGTGCGGCAGATCGTCCTGCGCCTCGGCGATGCTTGTGTGGACGCGAATGTCCAGATCGGGCGCGATCTCCCGGATGCGGGCGAGATGGCGGTCGCTGACGGGGCATGTGGTGACGAGTATCATCGGTGCTTCATCCCTTTCGAAGAGTATCGGCCAGTTTCTTGAGTTCCTCGTAGATATGCCGGATGTCCTCAAACGGCATGCGGACAAGCCCGCTGGAAGACGGGGCGACAAAATCGATCGTGCCTTGCACCGTATCCTGCGGTTGCACACCCCAGGGGATGTAGCGGTGGCCGGTAAATTGTTCGTACACGCCTTTGCCGACATAGCAGACGATCCGCGGGCGGTAGGTTGCCAGCTTTTCACGCAGCTTGACGCGACCTGCCGCATACTCCTGACGCGTAATCTCGTCAGCGCGGCGCGTCGGGCGGTCGACGATGTTGGTGAAGCCATATCCTTGCGCGAGCAGGTCGCGGTCGTTCGACGGTTCCAACAGTTTCTCTGTCAGCCCCGATTCGTGGAGCAGTTTCCAAAAGCGATTGCCCCGTCCGGCGTAATTATGTCCCAGAACGCCTGAGCGCAGGGAAGGGTTGTACCCGACAAACAGAATCAACAGCCCTTCCGCGAGCGAATCGGGAATGCCTTGCATCTGATAATCCATCGGAGAGAGTCTCCTTTCAAATACATGTTCCACTCCTTCGCAACACACACTAGGTTCAACTGTTGGCAGGTTGACTATCCCCTGCAAGTGGTCAAAGGAGGCAAACACGGTTATGAATACGGCGGAAACGGTGTTTCAACAGGCGGCATTTTCCGAAGAAAACGTCGGCAAAGTCAACAACTTCACCGGTCGCGACCTGACGACGAACACGTATTATTTTCGCCCCGGTCAGACGCTCGGGCAACAGGCGCGCCAAATCGGCGATCAAGTGTATGTCGTGCTGTCGGGACAAGGTCAATTTTACCTGAACAACGGGTCGGAGGAAAGAATCGATGTCGCACCCGGCTCGATCGTCTACATCCCGACCGGCGTGTCGTTTCGGATGCAAAACTCCGGGCAGGAAGAGATGATCTGCACGGAAGTCTGCCATCCCAACCACGTGCAGTAGCAACGACCGCAAGCGAAAGGCGAAATGCAAGAAAACCCGACTTCCTGCCGAGGCAAGAAGGTCGGGTTTTTGTTATGAAGGATGCCGATCAGGCACTGGCGCGTGCCAGATACTTAGCCAGCAGGTTCGGCAGGTCCAACGTCAGTTTGGAGTTGGCTACCACTTCGTCGACCCCGGCTGCTTCGGCGGCTTGACGCGCTTCCACATCGACATGAGGACCATAGGCGAGGACAGGAACACCGGCCGACTTCGCCTTGGCCACCACCTCTTCCCATCCTTCGGTGACAGCGGTGAGATCCAGAATCACCAACGAGGGGTGTATCTCCAGTTTCTCGACCAATTCCTCATTTGTAGTGACCAGGTTGACGATGCCGCCCATAGTGGCTGCGACTTCACCAATGCGAACGGAGAACATCAAGTTGTTCACCATCGCCAAGACAGATTTAACGGCTGCTTCCATGTACACTCTCCTTTCTCCCTCAAACTTGGGGCTCAATTCACTAGTCGTACTATCTAAGACTAAACGAAAAGTCCGAACCTTGCAAGTTTTACAACGCGCATTCCTCGATCTCGAAGCCGAGATCCTCGATCATGCCCCCGTCATGCTTTGTCAACGGACCGAAGGTGTCGATACGGTCATCTTACGTATGAGGCGTCGTGATGTGACCGACTGGTGCGGTCATTGAGGGATTCCCACTTACGGAGTATGTATATGAGAAAAAAGTGGGTAACAGAACAATTTTCGACAGGTCAAGTCATCAGAAATCAAGAAGCGGCGGAACGACCCTGCTGCCAGGGTCGTCCCACCGCCACTTTTTCCAAAAAAGGTTCGCTGTCAGTCTTCCTTGATGTCATCATGATCCTCCGCCAGTTGGCGCTTCTTCTCAAACAGCTTCGGAAACAGATGATGCGCGTCCAAGATCACGAACGACAGGAGCGCCGAGAGCAGGCCGCTGAGATAGAGGCCCGACCCGATCATCAAGCCGATCGCCGCCGCTACCCACAAGCCCGCCGCCGTGGTCAACCCGCGGACAAATCCGCTCTTGTCCTTGATGATCGTCCCCGCGCCCAAGAAGCCGACGCCTGCGACCACCTGCGCCGCCACGCGGCCCGGGTCGAACGTCGTCCCCGTCGTCGGGAAGCCGAACTCGGATGCCAGCGCATACATGCAAGCCCCTAAGCAGACCAGCGAATAGGTACGAAAGCCCGCCCCCGTCGCCGCCCGCGACCCGCTGTTGGCCACCAAGTTCCGCTCGCGCTCCAAGCCCATGATCGCCCCTGCGAGGAAGGCGATCAGCAGGCGGATCGCCACGATGTCAATCTTGGAGAGCTCTTGTAAGATGTCACCCCATACTCCGTTCAACTGCCATTCCCTCCAAATCATTCCGCCACTCGAATAAAAAACATTTACGAGGAAAACGAAAAATTTATGCCAAAAGGTTGTACAAATCGTAGGAAAAGTCCCTCTATTATAATACCAACCGCCACACCATGCAACACCGGCGCAAGGCCACAACCAAAGGAGGTATTCCACATGGATTGGGTTCAACTGGTCAGTAACTACGGCTTTCCGATTGTCGTCTCGCTCTACCTGTTGATTAAAACTCAACAGAAGTTGGAAGAAGTCTCGACGTTGTTGGCGCGCATCACCGAGCTGTTGCAAATGTCCAATGAACGAAGCTAAAACCCCTACCCCTTCATCGGTCGCGATTCCCCCCGGAAACGCGGCCCCTTTTTTGCGCCGCCACCCTCCAGCCTATGCGCAAAACAAAATCGACATTCCCTCCCCAGTCGGAATGTCGATCTCATGTGGGCAAACTCTGCATGTAGGACCCTTCTCCTTCTACCGTTGTGACTTTTCCCGCTGTTCCCGCTGTCCCTGCCACTCTTGCTCCACCAACTCCATGAAGCCGTAGGGCAGTTCTTCTCTGTACCTGCGAATCAGAAGGAGCAAGCGCATCGTCAGCTCCTGTTCCAGATCGTGTGCCTCTTCCTCGCCGGCTTGTCTGACATACTTGCGGATCAACGGCCGAAATCGCTCGACGATCTGCGCCACCGCCTCTCGGTCACCCGCTTTGGCCCGCAGGAGCAGGGGACGCAGCTTTTCTTGCGACGCTTCGCTCATCACACCTTCACCTGCTTTCGCGACGGCTGTTTGACGAGGCGTTTGCGCAGGCGGTGCAGCGACTGGCGCTTGATCTTGTTCACCGCTTGCTGCGACACACCGAGCCGGTCGCCCGCCTCCTGCTCGGTCATCTGGCGGACGTAAAGCAGATCGAGGACGAGCCGCTGCTTGACCGTCAGCTCGAACAGCGCCCGGTGCAACGGGCCATGCCCCGTGAGGTCGGCCAACTCCTCCGTCCGCTCCACCACCTGCTCCTCAAGGCGGACACTCTCGTCCTCCACCTGTTCGAGGCGCTCCACGCCCCCCTCGTCGCCGTAAGCGTCCGCATTCAGCAACAGCGATTCGATGCGGCGGCGGTCGCGGCTTTTGCGCAGCAGATGCAGCGCTTCATAATGAATGTGCTTGCGGACATAACCGAGAAAGCGCATCTCGAAGTAATGCTCGGCAAACCGCCGCTCCAACTCGCGACGATCTTCTTCCCTTTCTTCCGAGACGACTTGCTGATAGAGGCGACGATTGTCCTCCTCTTGCAAAAAGCGCTGCAGCAACGGATTTCTCAGCTCGTTCATTCAACTTCCCTCCTTTTCCCTTCAAACAGGGCTTGTTTGGTTGCCAATTAGATGTGTGTGGCGCCTGTGTCTCACAACCTTTGGTCGAATTTTATCTGAATCTTTTGCAAATGTTGTCTATAATCATCGAAATTTCATTAACACAGGCACGTTTGGTATTTATATATTCGCTCGTCCACGCAACATTCCTGCTCGCTTTAGAGTTTTTCTAAAAAATAGAAAAAGAACACCGGTTCCCCTGTCGGTCGCAGGTCGGTGTTCTCTCTGCTTACAACTCCGCACGGATGTACGTAAAGCGCTGGGCGTGCTCGACTTCGTCGGTGAACAGCTCCAACATCAGGTCGCGAATCTCGCGGTAGTGAACGGCCATATACATGTTGCGGTAGAGTTCGACCGCTTCCAACTCGTCTTCAAACGCATCGCGCAAAGACATCTCAAAGTCGGCAATCTCCGGTGCTTCCGGCATCGGTACTTGGGGCATCTGACCGGTCAGCATCTGATAGAGTTGGGTCAATTTCCGCTCATGCTTGACCTCATCCTCCAGCGCATGACCGATCTGCCGGCGTTGAAACGGCGTCTGTGCCCGGTCGTACAGGGCGCGGTAGAACAGTTGCGCCTCCCGCTCGTTGTAGATCGCCTTCATCACGTTTTGCAGGAATTTGGTGCGATCTTCGAAGCCTTTCGGACTGACCAGCGCCGGGTTGACGCCGATCTGGTCACGCTCATAAGCGGTGGGGTGATACGGCATATAAGAGCCATAGTAGCCGTACATAGGGGGCTCCTCCTCTCAGGCGCCACATGGGCTGACGTGTTCTCACCAGCAGGATATTCGCCCACCGTCCCCCTCGTCACCCTGTCGAAAAAAATAGGCTCCTGTCTCTTACAGGAGCCGTTCCAAGACATGCGCGATGCCGTCTTCGTCGTTCGTCCGGGTGATCTCGTTCGCCAGTTCCTTCAGCTTCGGATGCGCGTTGCCCATCGCCACGCCGTGCCCGGCATACTCGATCATCTCAAAATCGTTGTCCTCGTCGCCAAATGCGATGATGTTCTCGCGAGGCACTCCCAGCGAGCCGGCGATCACCTGCAGGCCGGACGCCTTGGTCACGCCGCTTTTGATCACTTCGATCACGTTCCACGGCGCGCCCCAGTGGCGGTGCTCGATCAGGTCGGCATGATGCTCCTGCAGGTGCGCTCGCAGTTGCGGCACCGAGTGCGCTTGCGGCTTGATCAACACGGCGGTCGGATCGTCCCGCAACAGGTGCGGGATATGGCCGACACCGAGAGCGGGCGCACCGGCACAGAGGATCTTGACCATCTCGTCGTCCTCATGCTTGAGGTAGAAATCATCCTTGATCTCGACCATCACGTTCTCCACGCCGAACTTTTCACACGCTTCGATAATCGTAAGTGCCGTGGTTCGGTCGAGCGGGAAATGATGATGCCCCCACGCCTCGTCCTTCGCATGGTGCACCAGTGCGCCGTTGAAGTTGACCATCGGCGTGTGCAAGCTCAGCTCCTGGTAGTAATCGAGAGCCGAACGCGGCGGGCGGCCGGTGGCGATGACCACATGGTGCCCGGCGTTACGCGCTTCCTCCAGCACTCGTTTGGTGCGCGGGGAGATCTTCTTGTCCCGTGTGAGCAGCGTTCCGTCCAAGTCGATGGCGATCAGTTTTCGATCCGGTGCGTTCATCTTGCTATCCCTCCGTCTCCTACGTATAAGTTTCTTGATAATAGCCCTCCGGCTACAGCCTGTCAAGCGACACTTGCAAAACTTTTTCCTCGTTCACGTAAAAAAAGTGACAGAATGGCCGGACTCTTTCATATGAATGAAGTAAACCCTACTTTTTCGTGGATGAAAGTGTATCAATCTCCCAACTGCGGGACATACAGGTAATATATGATTCTGGAGGCGATACGATGGAAACAGTAGAACGTTGGACAACGCGCTCCGACGCCTGGACCAACGAAGACGATCAGAAATTGGCGGAGATCGTCCTTCGGCATATTCGTGAAGGCAGCACCCAATTGAACGCCTTCGTCGAAGCTGCCAACCTCTTGGGACGCACCCCGGCCGCCTGCGGTTATAGATGGAACGGCGTCGTGCGCAAAAACCACGAAGGCGACATCAAGGAAGCCAAACTGGCGAAAAAGGAAAAGCTCTCCCTCCGCCAACAGGCCAAGCAACGCCGCGCCTATGGCCCCGACCTCGACGACCCCTCGATCGACGGCATCATCCGCGCGTTGAAAAATCACGAACGCGATTATTTTAACCTGCAAGAGAAAACGCGCCAACTCGAAGACCGTTGCTCCGAATTGGAAGACAAACTGCAAGAGCTCAAGGATGAAAATATCCGGTTGCGCCAAGGCATTTTGCCGGACAAAGCCAACCCCGAGGACCTCGGCGAAGATTCGAAAACGCTCTTGGAAATCATGGACCGTGCCCGCAAGATTCTGGAACTGGAACAACAAGGCTACAAACCGCGCTTCAAGATGGACGACCAAGGCAACTTGGAGCGGGTGAGCGAATAAGGTTGGTTGACTGTCGACATCCACGAAGACATCGAAAAGTGCCTCTCCCCTAGCGACTCGCCGGGGAGAGGCACTTTTCTTTTGCGCAGCTATCGCGGCAACAGGTGTTGCAAGACTACTTGTTGGCCGCGATCAGCGCGTCATAGTAGCGGATGAACGAGTAGCCGACTTCGGCGCGAGTGGCCGGTTGGTTCGCTTCGAAGTTCGGGTAAAAGAGGTGCTGTTCTTGCGCCACTTGAACATAGCCGTCGTACCAGTGGGCTTGGTTCGGTACCTGTTGCGCCTGTGCTTCCAGACCGAGCATGCGGACGAGGATCGTCATCAGTTGCGCCCCGGTGACGTTGCCCGTCGGGTCGAAGGTCGTCGGTGAAGTGCCTTTCAAGTAGTGATGCTGATAGGCGACTTGGACGAACGGGTTCGACCAGCGATCTTGGCCGAGATCGCGGAAGGTCGTGATCTTCGCGCCGACTTCGTCTCGGTGATCGGGCATCGCGCCGTAGACGATCACTTTGGCAAACTGTTCGCGGGTGACGTTCGCATCCGGGCGGTAGGTGCCTTCGGGGAAGCCGTTGATCACGCCGAGGTTGACCAACTTGGTGTTTTCCGCGTAATAAGGATGGGAGAACGGCAAGTCGCGGAAGGCAGGAGTCCACGCGGTGTGCTTGGCGACGTTCTCGTCATGCAGACGCTGGTAGACCGACTTGTCGTTGACGAAGTCGGACAGGGCGAGCACGGCGTTTTGGGTGCCGAGCATGTTGCCGGAGCCGCCTTGGGTATAAGCGAAGGAACCGTCCGGTCGTTGGTAACTCAAGAGGAAGGTGAGCGGGTCGTTCGCGCCCTTTTTCCACGTTGTCGGGTCGATGTCGTACAGCATCAGCGCTTGGATCACGATCGCCGCCGAGTCGGGGTTGATCGTGCCGAGGTTGGAGAAGCCGCCTTGGTCGTTTTCGACTTGTTGCAGGAATTGCAAGGCGTTTTGTACGGGCGCATCGCTCTGCTCCATCCCAAGTGCCTTCATCGCGATCAACGCCATCGCCGTCACGTCGGGGTTGGAGCGGGTGCTGTCGTTCGCCCAGTCGAAACCGCCGTCCGCGTGTTGCTTGGCGAGCAGGTATTCTTTTACCAGATCGGCGTGCGGAATCTCGTAGCCGGCCGCGTAGAGGGCGATGATGCCGTAGATGTGCGGGTTGAGCAGGTCTTCGCCGTAGCCGTAGATCGTGTCGGCGAACTTGCCGCTCGGCAGTTGCGAGTCGAGGATCGCTTGGATGTAGTCTTTGCGACCGAAGGCGCGCGGGTTCTGTCCCGCCGCCAGCAAGCCGATCACGCCGCGTTCGTAATCGGTCGTGACTTCGGACAAGCCCTGTCGGTTGAGCACGTCCTGTTCGCGCCATGTGACGCCGTTTTGACCAGTGGCGGTGCTCCATTTGGCGGAGGTCACCTGTTCGTCGGCGGCGTAGATGGCGAGGGCGGGCCAATCCATGACGTATTTGTATTGGGTTTTCGCGAGTTGGTCGTGCAGGTAGGTCATCGCCCGGTCGCGGTTGTTTACGAGCGAGGTACTTGTCGTGTCGGCGCTGGCTTGGGCGACCGTGGTGAAGGCCAAGGTGCAGGTGAGCAGCGAGAGTGCAAGTTTAGTTGTCCGTCTGAGCCGTTGGGCCATCGGGGGTCACCTCCAGTTGCGTGGTGGTTAGTTTTTTGCGGAACCGATATAGGATCGGGAGAAAAGATCGTGTGAGCAAAAGGGCAAACATTACGTTGGCCGTGGCGTGGGTGGTGTCGAACCACACGCTTTGCGAGATGTAGAGCAACCACGTTTGCGCGTTCAACGGGAACGCGGTGGCGAGCCAGGTCCACGTGTCCATCAGCCAGCCGAAGAGATAACCCATGACGGCGCCGAATCCGGCCATTTCGATCGATGTCACCTTGGAGCCGCGCACGCGACCGAAGAGGCCGGCGGCGGCTCCGACGAGGCCCCAGGCGAGCATTTGCCACGGGGTCCACGGGCCTTGGACGAAAAAGAGATTGGAGATCAGGGCTGCCAACGAGCCGACCATGAAGCCGGCGCGGGAGCCAAACACGTATCCTGCGAGGATGACGATATACGTAGTCGGTTTGAAGTTCGGAAACGGGGCGAAGATGATTCGCCCGACGATGGCGACCGCCGCCAGCGAAGCGATCACGGCGATTTCCTTGGAGCTGACTTGGGCGCGGTCGTAGCGCAGGTAGAACAGGGCGAGACCGAGCAGAAGCAAAAGGAGCGATGTGACAGCCCAATTCAGGTCTTCGTCGGGCCAGAGCGTGTAGGCGAGATAGACGCCGACGAGAGTAAGAAGGACGTAGAGCAGGGTGAGCAGGCGGCGCTTCATCGGGAAGTGCCTCCCTGTCGTGCGCGCAACCGCTCCACGCCGTCGGCGATCGTCACGACCCCGTCCTCTACGCCGCGAAACGCCCGCCCGATCTGCGGGGAGTAGAACAGTCCGCGAGTGAGCATCTCCTGCGGCGTTCCTTCCGCTACGACAACTCCGTCGTCGACGAGGACGATGCGGTGGGCGTATTCGGCGGCGAATTCGATGTCGTGGGTGATCAGCACCACGGTGTTGCCCTGTTCAACGTAGTCGAGCAGCCAGTCGCCCAAGTTGTCTTTCTGTCCGCTGTCGAGGCCGCGGGTCGGCTCGTCGAGCAGAAGAACCTGCGGGTGCTGTACGAGCACCGTGGCGAGCGCTGCCCGCTGGCGTTCCCCGCCGCTGAGGTCGCGGGGGTTGCGGTCGCGGTAGGCGAGCAGACCGAGACGGTCGAGAATCTGCTCGATGTCGCGCTGCGCCTCCTCCCCTTGCGTCGGCAAGTCGATCAGTTGGCGGGAGAACAGGCACTCTTCCCAGAGCGATTCGTGGAAAAGATAGTCGCTCGGGTTCTGCGAGAGGTAGCCTACGCGTCCGGCAAGGTCGGCTGCCTCCCTGTTGGCGAGGTCTTCGCCGTCGAACGTCACGCGCCCGCTCGACGGGTGGAAGAGGGCGCAGAGGTGGCGGAACAGCGTGCTTTTTCCCGCCCCGTTGGCACCGAGGAGGGAGGTGAAGTGACCCTTGGGGAGGGTGAGGTTGAGACCTTTTAGCACCTCTCCTCCGCTTTTGTAGTGGAAGCGTACGTCTTTGAGTTGGTAGAGAATCTGGTCAGGCGCAAACTCCTGTGGTTCGCGGAAGAGATGCTTCACCTTTTTGAAAAAGCGCGTCAAGCCGTGGCTTTGCGGTGAAGTCGTGGCGGCTTCGTCAGAAGACCTGTGTGCTACAGTAACTGTTGCCAACTTCGCCGCTCCACTTGCCGTACCACTTGCCGTACCACTTGCCGTACCACTTGCAGTCCCGCTTGCAGTCCCGCTTGCAGAATCGCTTGCAGTATCACTTAGAGACCACGTCTCTTTTTCCTCAAAATGCTTTGCGATCAACTGCCGCGCCTGCTTTACCGTCAGCGGCACTTCCGTTGCTCCCGCTTCTGCGAACATCTTCGTCACAGGCGGCAGTAACTCACGACGATCTTTTGCGGCGAAGCTCGCGAACCCTTCCGGCGAGCCGTCGTATTCGATGCGCCCGGCGTGCATCGCCACGATGCGGTCGGCGAGATGGGCGACGCGGTCGAGGCGTTGTTCGACGAGCACGACGGTTAAGCCGAACTCTTCATTCATCCGCTTGATCAAGTCGAGGATCTCCTGCGCCGCGCCGGGATCGAGCTGCGAAGTCGGCTCGTCGAGCAGCAACACATCAGGCTGCAACGCCATCACCGAGGCGAGCGCGACTTTTTGCTTCTCGCCGCCGGAGAGGTCGACGGTGCGCTTGTGGCGCAACGGGGTCAAGTCGAAGAACGCCATCACTTCGGCGACACGACGACGCATTTCGCTCGGTGCGACGCCGAGGTTCTCCAACCCGAAAGCGATCTCGCGCTCCACTTCGGACATCACCAACTGTTTCTCCGGGTCTTGAAACACCAAGCCGACATGCTTGGCGATGCTCCGATTGGGAAACGCCTGCACCTCCCGCCCCCGAAACAGCACCCGCCCGCCGACGCGACCGCCGTAGAACTCCGGCACCAACCCGTTTAACGCCCGCAACACAGTCGATTTGCCACAGCCGGACGGCCCCGCCAGCAACACGAATTCGCCCCGCGCCACCGACCACTCCAAGCGATCGAGCGTCGGAACGTCCGCCTCGGGGTAATAATACGTGAATTGTTCAAGTGTCAGATCAGGTGCCATGCGCGAATCGTCTCCTTCTCACCAGCAAGGGCGGCACGAGGAGCAGTACTCCGTACAGCACCAGACTGCCCCCAAGCGACCCACCGTCCGCAAGCGGTTGCAACACCGGGTAATAGTGATAGCTCGCCGTCTCCGTGACCACGAGCCAAATCGACAAACCGACGGTCAGCAACACCGTCAGGCAGAGCAGGGCATCCGTCCGTGTCCAGCGTTCCCGCGAGTAGGCGGTGCGCTTGCCCTGCCCGTACCCGCGCGCCTCCATCGCCTCGGCCACCTGCCACGAGCCTTCCAGAGACGAGACGAGCACCACGTTCAGGATCGGCTGCCGTGCCCGCAGGCGTTGCCAGAGGGAGCCTTCCCCCATCCGCAAGCCACGCGTCGCCATCACATCGCCGACCTGCGCCGCCTGCTCCCCGAGATACGGCACCAACCGAGCCGTCAGCATCGCCGTCACCGCCGAGCGCCCCGCCCACTTCGACGCCAGCGACAACGCGCGGTCAGGAGAGAGCCACGTCATATACAGCGTCGAGGCGATCATCACGTCCAGCATCCGCACGACCATCACCAGCCCGTAGAGCGTCGCCTCCCACGTGATGCGCAACTCCCCGAACCACGGGAGGTCCGGCCCGCTCCAAAGCAACGTCTCGCCGTTCTTGTTGATCAAGGCGTTGATCAGGACGATCAACGCCAATAGCGGCCAGAGGTATTGCATCAACCGCTTAAACGACCGCCCGCCGCCTGAAAGCACTAACGCAACCCCCGTGACCACCAATTGCATCAGCAGGAAAAGTGGGTGTGGGATAAGCACCGCAAGAATGAGCAGAAGCAGGGGATAGAGAAGAAGACTCCCTGCATGAAGGGAATAAGTAAATAACTGATCGACCTTGTTTTGCATCCCCCTACCTCCCTTCACTCATCGGTCGCCTCAACACGAACCCTTTTCCACCTACTCCTCAAACGGAACGCCGAACAGCTTCCCTTGCCTGATAATCGTGCCGATCTTCCCTTTCAACGCGACAGACTTGCCGACCAACGTGTCAATCGCTTGATCCAGTGCCTTTTCCTCCGTCCCGATCACCAGCCAGAGCGGGGTGGTGTCCCCGTTCCCCGTGCCGGTTGCGAGGATCGCCGCTTGCCCTTTGAGATCGGTGGCGTCGCCTGAGAAATCCAACGCAGTCACGCCGCCGTCCGCAAAGGACGCGTACAACCCGGTGCGCGTCGGGGCGCTGAACAGCTCTTGAATCGCCGACTTCCCTTTCAACTCCGACCAGGTGCCGAGCACGATCGCATTGGTCGAGAGGCTGAGCAGGTTCCCGCCGTCATAAGCCGCCGTTCGAACATTCGCCGCACCCGCCTGCTGCAACGCGCCCGCCAACCGCTTCGCATCGTCCGCATGCTGACCGCCGTAGTAGATCACCGTACCCGGTTGCGCCCCGTTGAAGCCGGTCGTAAACGGATGCGGATACGCCCCGATGATGCACGGTGCGTTCGACCCGCTCCCCGACCAGTCGTGATAGTCCCACCACACGTCATCCGCGGCCCGAAGCGCGTACTCGTTCGCTCCGACTGCGCCTACGCTTCCGTTGACATAGTAGAACCAATCCCGCTTCTTGCGTGTGAAGATCGACTTGTCCGTATAGCCCGAAGCGATTCCGTTGATCGAATTCACAAACCCGCCGCCATACGCCGTTTCCACCTTCAAATGTTCCCGCATCGAAGCCAGCAGGTCCTGTTGCGGCGCAAACGAAACCGTTTGGTCAAAAAGGTTCGTGCTCCCGAAGCTTTGCGTCACCGCCAGATGATACTGCCCCGCGTAACTTGAGCCGTACGTGCCCTTCGAACCGGAGGACGAGGCACCCGTCGCACTCCCCGAGGAACCTTTTCCCCCGGAAGAACCGTTGCTGCCGGACGCTCCTCCGCCGGCGGAGGAACCTGAGTTGCCGGATACTCCGCCACCGGCAGATGCACCCGCCGCACCGGATACACCGGCTACGGCTGTCGCGCCGGAAGTCGCTCCCGACCCGTTCGAGTCGGTCGCCCCGTCTCCCTCCTTCGCCGCTTGCCCGTCGCTCGACACGGGCGTATCCGGATCTTCTTGCTTTCCGTCTGCATCCGACGCCCCTTGCTCCGTCGCGGGTGGCACGACAACCTGCTTCGGCAGTTGCTCCGGCGTCGGAGGCAGATCCGCCTGCTTCGTGCCGCACGCCGTGCCGATCAGCGCCAGCGTCACCACCAAACCGCCAAGACCGCGTGCCATTTTCATCTGCATTCCCTCCTGGTGCTCTTCGCCTATCCGCTTCGACTATCGAAAAAGGGGTGAGGCTTTATACCGAAGCCCCACCATCCTCTGTGTCATCCGAGCCTACGCCTACTTACAGCTTCCCTTCCTTCACCAGCGCCTGTGCCACTTCCGCACGCAGCGCGGCCGCTTGCGGACGGAACGTGCCCGCCGGGTCGCCGACCATCACGCCGATCGCCGCCGCCGTTTGCACCGACGCTTGCGCATACGGTTGCACCTGCGCCATGTCCGAGTAGTTCGGCGCGATCTCCGGCACTTCCGTCGGATGAGCCAGACGCACGAGTACGACGGCCAGCTCTTCACGAGACACCGGCGCGTCCGGGCGGAACGTGCCCGCCGCATCGCCGACCATCAGACCGGACGCAGCCGCCGCTTCGATATACGGACGCAACGCCAGATCCTCCGCCACATCGGTGAACTCCCGATTGCCCGTCAGCGACAAGTTGTTCGTCAGCACCAACATTTTAGCCAATTCCGCACGGGTCACCGCTTTGTTCGGCAGGAAATGCCCTTGCCCATCGCCGACGACCGCGCCAAGATCGGCCAGCTTACTTACAGCTTCGCTCGCCCACGCATAGCCGCTCAGGTCGGTAAACGCCACGTTATTTTTTGCCGCGATCACTTGGTTCCAAGCGGAACGCACCACGAGCGGCAAGCCGGACTCCGCTGCCTGTTTGTCCACGTAGAAACGCAACGCACCCGCTTGCTCAGCGGTCAGAGTCGCTTCCCCGTTCGCATCGGTGACGTATGTTTCGTCGTCGCCTTGCACATGCAAGGTTGCACCTTCCACCGCCACCGTGCTGACCGTCGGGTTCCAATTCTCGTCATAGGTGGTCTGCTCGGCGGTGACTTTGACCTTTACGTCATCACCGACCTTCACATGCGACACGCCGCTCAGATCGACTTGCGGGTAGAGGGTTTGCGTCCAATCGACGAACGCCCATGTCACCACATCGCCATCATGCAACTCATAGAGATCAGCCGCCACGTTCGGCGCCTGCCCGTTGATATAAGACGTCCAGCCGGTGTTGGCGGAGATCGCCTTTTCCTTCAGCTCGCCGACTTGCTTGACATACACGCCATACGCCGTCGTGTCCGCCACGTAGGAGAGCTGCTCTTCCTGCAACAGATCGACCAACGCGCCCATCGCGCTCGGCACCTCCATCGCCACTTCCTCACCCGATGCGTTCACATACGATTCCGCGCCGACGTTCAACACGTCTTCATAATACATTCCGTTCGCGCCCGCCACGCGCACCGTCACCGTCGCGGTATTATCATCCGCCGCTTGCACGGACAGGCTCGGCAGCACAAGGCCCCCGGCGATCAACAGACTGAACAGGCCAGACGTCATTCTCTTCTTCATCTTCATGTCTCCTCTCCAACTCCAATAAAAAAACTCCTGCCCTTTCGGCTCAGGAGTCGGTTGCAGAAGTGATCCAGGTAGTTCCATGACCTACCAAAGGGCAGTCAGACCTGTGACCTCTCCCGAACCTTCCCTCCGAAGGTGCGACAGTCAAATGCGTCGAAAGCAGGTCTCCTGGCTTGCGGGTCACGCGCCCTCTCACCCCTTCTCATCTTCCCCCCTTACCCGTGGGAGGTCGACAATGGGACTTCTGCGAGATGGCATCGCCGCTTACAGTAGCGGGGGCTGCAGTGGATTTGCACCACTTTCCTTGGTTGCTTCCTACGCTTGTTACATGATTTCCAACACAAGTGTACCATTCGTTCCCTGACCTGACAATTCCCTACTGGACACAGGAACCTTTTTCCTCGAAAAAAAACCGTTGCCTGTGAGAGACAACGGTTTCGATCGCGTATCGCTTATTGCTCCTCGTACCGCTCTTTGCGCAGTTCCGGAACCGCACCCAGCGGCAGGAACGCCGAACGGGAGTTGATCAGCGAGTGGTCGATCAGGGAGTTGTAGTTATGTACCATGTCGAGCACTGCCTTAAAGTCCGCCTCGGAGTTGAACTCGCCCTTGAGGAGATTTTCAAACAGGGATTGCGCGAAGTCATGATCGGCCTGCGCCTTGTTGATCGCCGCTTCAAGCTTGCCGACCATCACGTCGTTGCCCATCGCTTCCATGCCGCGCTTCTCCAACGTGAAAGCGCCGACGGCGAAGTTGGCAGCGGCTACGGCCGCTTGAATCACCATAAACTCATTGCTTCGGAAAAGATCTTCTGTCAGCATTCCGTTCACCTCTCGTTTCTCGTACTTGCACTGCCTCCATCTTATCGAATGCAGAGGACTGCGGTCAAATCGGCCACGCTTACATCACCAGCGAGAAACCGCCGTCCACGACGATCGTCTGCCCGCAGATCATTTTCGCTTGGTCTGTGCACAGAAAATGGACGACGTTGGCGAGATCCTCCGCCGTGATCATCCGACCCGCCGGCGTTTGGTCCGCATGTTCTTGCAGCATCTCCTCGCGGTTCGGGAACGTCTTGAGCGCGTCCGTGTCCACCGCCGCACCGGAGACGGCGTTGACGGTGATGTTCTTCGGCGCGAGTTCGACGCCGAGATAGCGGGTCAACGATTCCAGCGCCGCTTTCGACGTACCGACACAGGTGTAATTCTTCAACGCGAACGTCGAGCCGAGCGAGGAGATCGAGACGATCGCCCCGCCGCCGCGCGCTTCCATCAGCGGAGCCGCCTGTTGGGCGAGGAAAAGCAGCGCTTTAGCGTTGATGCCCATCGTCCAGTCCCAATGCTTCTCCTCGACCTCCATCGCCGGAATCTGCACGCCCGACGCGGCGTTGGAGATCAGGATGTCCAGCCCGCCCATCTCCGAGCGAATCTCTTCAAATAGAGCCCCGATCTTCTCGACATCGCCGACATTCGCCTTGATGATATGACAGCGGCGACCGAGTTGCTCGATCTCGACCTTCGTCTCCTCCGCCGGTTTGCGATTGCGGAAAAAGTTGATCACCACGTCCGCGCCTTCTTGCGCCAAGCGCAGCGCAATCGCCTTGCCGATGCCTCGCGACCCGCCGGTGACGAGCGCGATTTTGCCAGTGAGTGTGCCCATGTGATGCCCTCCGTTTTGCTTACTAGCTTCCGGTAGTATCATAACACAACAAAGAGCCAATCCCCGTCATCGGATTGGCTCTTTGTATGAGCGAAGGGGGCAACGGCACTAGCCTTATTGTTGCTTCAGCTTCGCGTTGACTTGTTCCATCGTCGCGTTGGCTTTTTGCAGGAGCGTGAGCATTTTTTCCTGATTGGTTTTCCACTGGGCGGACAGTTGCTCGAATTTGGCATCGTCCTTGGCCTTGATCGCCGCTTGCATGTCCTGCAGCAGTTGGCGGTTCTCCTTGCGCAGGGCTCGCACCTGCTGTCTGTTCTCATGCAGCGGGATTAGTTCCGTCTGCAAAAGCCCTTTCAGCTCCTGCTTCGACATTTTGCCTTCCAGCGTCTTGATCTGCTCACGAACCGCGTGGCGGTTGGCCTTGAGCTGCTTGAATTCGTTGCGGATCTTCTCATGCAGTTCCTTGTGCGCCCCGAGGCGTTGGCGCAACTCTTTTTTTACCGGGTCGTTGACCGACTCCGACACGCCATGCCCCTTGTGCATCGGCTCTGTCGCATCCGGCGCTGCCGACGCCGTGCCCGCACCTACTACCGCAACCGCCGCCACGAGCGCACCGGCCAGTTTTTGCTTCCAGTTCAGCATGTTCTCATCCACCTTTCAAGTGCTAGTGTTTGTCCTAGCTTTTCTCTTAATTCCTATATACGGAAAAATCTTGGGACAGGCAGTCTCTTGTTTCACTCCGTCAACATCGCAAGTGCTTCGTGAACGGTGATCACCCGAATCTTGCCAATCTGTTTCGGGAAATCCTTTGTGTTGTTTGTCACGATATAATCACAATCTTGCTCAATCGCGGCGACTATCACATGCAGGTCACGCAAATCCGCTTTCGATGGCATGATTTTCCCATGCGCCCACACAACTTCCAACAAGTCTTCGCGGCTACGACCTGTGATCTGAAACAGCAACTCGTTCAAAGGAAGCTTGTACCCTTCAGGGGTAGGGATATAATCTCTACCGATACTGACTTTTTTCATGTTCTTTATAGTAAGCATCGGTCTGAGCGCATCAACAAATCGCTGGATCTGCTCTTCCGAGAAGGTGATGTTTTTCTTGGTCATTCCCTGACGGCATTTCGCCACAAACTCTGCCATGATCACATCTGTCGTGACTGGTTCAAACACGTTACGCCTGCCTAACTCAATGAGTCGGTGGCACCCTCCATACGGCTGCAAAATCGCAGCGCAGTAATTATATGTATCCAAAAGGATTCTTTTCATCTCTTACACCTCCAATGAAAGTAAAAAGGCGAGAATTCCTTCACTTGCTCGGAATTCTCGCCAATAAAAAAGGCTGATTTCGAACAATGCAAAGATACACAGACATAGACGTTCTCTTCGTAGATTCTGTTAGCTACCTGATATTTTAATAAACATATAGAGAAATATAATATCACGTAATAAACAGTATATTATCCACTAAAAGAATCAAATGTCATGATCTTTTTTCGTTCAAATCAACCTTATTGGTCTGTTTGTTATACTTTGATCAAAGACTTTCCAAATCCTCATCCGTGATGTTGCCGTTTATCGTGGCATTTAGCTCATCGACTACTCGGTTGAAATTCTCAATGTCTCGATCACTTTCTTCAAATTGATCGGCTGGAATCCTATAATGACCTCCTAAAGGTCGCTCAGCGACGATCCGACCATCTTTTATCATGTTCAAGATTGTCTGATTGCTTACGCCTATTTTCTCCGCGACTTCGCTTGTCGTTAAGAATTTCTTAGAAGAAAATTCCTCCTTACTAACACTGCGTTCATGAGTCACTGGGAGTGTCAGGCTTTCCTCATACAGGTCCAAAGCAAGATTGAATACTTCATTCTCTAGTTCATGTCTTCTTACTAGAAGCAACTGTTTGACCTCGGCTGATGTATTCACCAAGATTTCCCGAGTCTCTTCAATACTTTGATTCCTGATCATTGAAAGCTTTACCATCCTGATTAAAGTTAAACATATCCCTAACTGTTGAGTATGGAGATGCGAAAATATTAACTCACGAACTCTGGATAAATCATCCTGATCTAGGTATCGTTGCATCCTCGAACACCTCCTCATCTATAATATATCACAACTGCAAAAACATCAACCAAAAACAGCAAAAAAACCAAACAAAAAACACCCAATCCCAAACGGGATCAGGTGTATCTCGCCTCCAACCACACTCTCCTCCACCTCGCCCTCGCATCCGGATCGAACGGTCCTTCCTTCGCTTCGAACAAGGCGACCAGTTCGGCGGTGGCTTCCGCGATCTGTCTAAGCGTGTCCGGCGGATAGTTCATCGCGTGGGCATTTTGGGTCAATTCCTCTTCATCGACGATCTCCGCCACGCCGTCCTCGCTGACGATCAGGTCGACGTCGTAGTCGATAAACGAGTACACCC
>DASTWJ010000227.1:0-3165 GCA_035776695.1 Bacilli bacterium | reverse complement strand
TTATGCCCGCCGCGACGAAGCCGGGCTGCTCCATTTCCTCGGCCGTCGTGACGGATTGGTCAAGACGCGCGGGTTCCGAGTCGATCTCGGCGATGTGGAGGCGGCGCTTTTGAAACATGAGGCGGTGCTGGAGGCGGCGGTTGTCGCTGTGCCACACCCCGCTTACACGAATCTGTTGTTCGGCTTTGTCGTCCTGCAGGAGGAGCAGGGGGTTTCGGAGCGTGAGATGCGGCAATTCCTGCTCAATCGCCTCCCGCCCTACATGTGTCCGCAAGCGATCGAAGTCCGGTCGGAGTTGCCGAAAACGAGCACGGGTAAGATCGCCCGCCGTCCGCTGCAGGACGAACTGGAACGCGTGCAGTCGAGTGAGGAAGGAGCGAATCGTTTTGTATAGTCGATCGGAAGTAGTGGCTCTCGTGCTGAAGGAGGTCCAAGCGATCATGCCGGACGAAGGGCTGGAAGTGACCGAGTTGACCTTTTTGCCGGACCTGAAAGGCTTTGATTCTCTGCTCATCGTCAACCTGCTGGAGCGGTTGGAGATGGAGCTTGACATCGAAGTGGATGCGGCGCTGTTGCTGCCGGAAGCGTTTGAAACGCCGCAAGCGGTCGCCGACCTGTTCATCACCAGCCAATCGCAAGGGGATGTGGGTCGATGAGCGGTTATGTACACGACCTGCTGGATCAGGCGGCTGCTCGCCGACCTGACCATCCGGCGGTACGCACCAGCGAAGGGGTGTTGACCTACGGGGAACTGGAAGAACAAACGCGGCGCTTGGCCCATGCGTTTCAATCGCTTGGCGTGCGGCGCGGCGACCGGGTCGCTCTTCTGTTACCCAATGGCATTCCGGTGATCGCCGCTTTGATGGCCGCGTCCCGGTTGGGAGCCGTCTATGTGGTGATCAATTGGGGGACGAAGCCGTTTTTGCTCCGCCATATCGTGGAGGATGCCGCACCGCGGCTGATGCTGACGATGGAGAGTAGGCTGGCGGATGTGCAGGAGGCTGTGACCGTCACCGATACGCAGGTGCTGACGGTGGAAGGGGATTGGGAGAACCTGTTGGCAGAAGCTCGGCTGACCGCAGCGCCGCCGCAGATCACGCAAGACCTCGCCTCCCTGATCTACACGTCAGGTTCGACCGGCAAGCCGAAAGCGGTGATGTCGACACATCGCAACATCCGCTTCGCCGCCGCTGCGATCCAGCAGCGGCTCGGGATGTCCGAGTCCGATGTGGTCGGTTTGTTTCTGCCGCTGGCGTTCGACTACGGGCTGTACCAAGTGTTCCTGACGTTTCAGGTCGGTGCAACGCTGGCGCTCGGGAGCGAACAGGACGCGGGTCCGTCCTTGTTGCGAAAGCTGAACGAATGGCAGGTGACCGGGTTGCCGTTGGTGCCAAACCTCGCCCACACGCTGTTGCGCTTGTGCAAGCGCCCGAATGCCGTGTTGCCGCCGCTGCGCTTTGTGACCAACACAGGTGCGCATCTGCCGTTCACCTACATCGACGACATCAACAGCCTGTTCGAACAGGTGCGGGTGTATGTGATGTTCGGGTTGACCGAATGCAAGCGCATCTCGATTCTCGACCCGGAAGATTTTCAGCGCAAACGCCGGTCTGTCGGCACGCCGCTGCCCGATACGGAATGCTTGATCGTCGACGAGAGCGGTCAACCGCTGCCTGAAGGCGAGGTCGGGGAACTGGTGGTGCGCGGGCCGCACGTCATGGGAGGTTACTGGAACGCGCCGGAGATCACGGAGCGGCGGTATCGCCCGTTTGGCGATGGGGGGCAGATCGCGTTGTTTACCGGCGACCTCGTCTCGATGGACGAAGAGGGCTTCCTGTATTTTCATGGGCGGTCGGATGACATTTACAAGCAAAGAGGGTATCGAGTCAGCGCATTGGAGGTCGAAGAGGCCGCCTTGGACATCGCAGGTGTTCGTCAGGCGGCGGTGGTGCCCGGAGTCGAAGAGGTGGGGACGGTGCTTTTTGTTACCGGCGATCTGACGGAAGAAGCGGCCTTGGAACAACTGCATCGGCGGTTGGAAGACGCGAAAATGCCGGATTGCGTAGAGGTGGTCGATTCGTTTCCCATCACGAACAACGGCAAGACCGATAAACGAAAACTCGCGGAGACCTATCTGGAAGGGAGGACGATCGGATGAAGGCGGAACAACTGGTAGCCGCATACGGAAGTCCGGCTTATGTTTACGAGCTTGGAGCGGTTCGCGACTCGCATCGCGCCCTGAAACAAGCGTTGCCCGATCCGAGCCGCATCTATTATTCGCTCAAGTCCAACCCGCACCCGTCGATCGTGCGGCAAGTGATCGAGTTGGGCTGCCATTGCGAGGTGTGCTCGATCGGCGAGCTGCAGACGGTGCTCGACTGCGGCGGTGATCCCCAGCAGGTGCTCTACACGGGCCCAGGCAAATCACGCAAAGAAATCCGATTTGCGCTGTCGAGCGGCGTGACCCATTTTTCGGTCGATTCGCTGCAGGAGATCTCGAAAGTGGTCGCTGAGGCTGAAGCGCAGCAAACTCCGGTTCAACTGGTGTTGCGCATCAACCCCGACCGTCCCGTCCCCGGTCTCGGGCTGACGATGACAGGCGGTCCGTCCCAGTTTGGCATCGACGCCAGCAAGATCTTGCTCGACCCGGCTGAGTATGCGCAGTTTCCGTTCGCGGACGTGATCGGCTACCACATCTACATGGGCACGAACATCACAGAAGACGACACACTGTTGAAAACGTTCTTGACGGCGGTGGAGTTGGCTGAGGAGCTGTCGGAGGCGCTAGGCATCGAGCCGCAGATTCTCGATCTCGGCGGCGGTTTCGGTCACGCGTTTGCCAAGCGAGGCGAGCGCCTGAATTTCCAAGCCATCCGTGCACCGCTCGTGGCGGAGTTGGAGAAGCGGTTTCCGCGTTGGCGAGAAGGCGCGCCGTTGGTCGCGTTCGAATCCGGGCGCTATCTGGCGGCACCGTCCGGTTACCTGCTCTGTACGGTCGAAGATGTCAAACGCAGCAAAAACCTGCCGTTCGTGATTCTCGATGCGGGCATCCACCACCTCGGCGGCATGTCCGGTCTGGGTCGCGTCCCGCGCATCGGATTGGAGTTCCTGCTACCGGAACAACCGGAGCGGGAGCTGATCGAGAATTGCCAAGTGGTCGGCCCG
>DASTWJ010000226.1:0-2662 GCA_035776695.1 Bacilli bacterium | reverse complement strand
ATCGCGCATGTCCGGGGTGAGTGCCACGATGTCTGAGCAGACGACCGCGCGCATCATGCCCCCTTCTCGCGGGGTGAGCACCTTTTCCTCCATCAGCCGGTGGATAAAGCCTTCCGCTTCCTTGGCGGTCAGCGAGTTGCCGATGATGTCGAGAATCGTGCGATGCAAGGCGTTGTTGCGATCGAGCCCGACCCGGGTGATCCGGATGAACCCGCCGCCGCCGCGCTTGGATTCGACGACATAGCCTTTTTCCACGGTGAAGCGGGTGGAGATCACGTAATTGATCTGGGAGGGCACACAGTTGAAAGCATCGGCCAGCTCGCTGCGTTTGATCTCGATCGTTCCCCCACGGGATGAGGTGAGTATCTTCTTGAGGTGTTCTTCGATGATGTCCGAGATGTTTCGCATGTGCGTGTCGGTTCCTCCCTCCTCCGTGATACTGACTTTGACTAACTTTGATCTTTTGTCTTTATTATATGCCGTTTGAATAAAAAGTCCAGTTGCTCCATCCTCCACTCTGCCCAAATTATTTGGGAGAGATACGGTTGTCTTTGTTTTTCTTGACCTTTCTTGACTTTTTATGTTTGACCTTATTTGACCATTGCGTGCGCCAACTTGTCCAACGCGGCTTGGAGTTGGTCGAACTGGTCGATTTTGATCGAGGCGTCGCGAAGTTCATCTGCCGAGGCGAATCCGAAGTCGCAGCCGATGGTCAGCACCCGGTTGCGGTTGCCGGCGAGGATGTCGGACTTGCGGTCGCCGACCATGACGACGGTGTCGGGGCTGAGGTTTTGGTCTTGCAGGATGCGGGCGACAAGTTCGGCTTTCTCTTCGGTTTTGTATGCGCCGGCGGAGTAGAGTTTGGTGAACAGCGGGGTGAGATGTTGGGTGCGGATCACCGTTTCGACGTAGCGCTGTTCGCCGTTGGAGCAGGTGTAGAGGCGAATGTTTTGGTTATGTAGGGCTGCTAAGGCTTCGCGGACGCCCGGGTAGAGTTCGCCCTTTCCCGCTTCCATCAGGCTCAGTTCGGCATGGGCAAAAAGTTCGTTGGCCTTGTCTCGCGTGTCCATGTCGCCGTCGGGGAGCAAGGTTTCCCAGACTTCGGGGATGGTCATGCCGAAGACGCCGGTCAGTTTGTCGTCGGCCGGGGTGTCGCCGTGGAATAGGTTTTGATCCCGCAGTTGGTCGAACGTTTGGCGAAAGGCGGGGAGGGCGACTTTCTCGGTTTGGTATAAGGTGCCGTCGATGTCGAACAGGATGGCTTGGAAAGGGGTTTTTTGCATGGTTCGGTACCTCCTTGACTTGCGTTATGGGCCTTTGTTATGTTTTGATTTTGGGTAGTGAGATATGCGAACGGTGAAAGGGGTCTTAGTATGGCTGCCAATAAATATGAAGAGATCGCCCAAGCGGCGGTGAAGTTGTTCGAACGCAAAGGGTATCATGCGACGTCGGTTCAGGATATTGCGGATGAGGTCGGGTTGCAGAAGGGGTCGTTGTATCACTACATTTCGTCAAAAGAGGATCTGTTGATGCAACTGGCCCATCGGGCGATCTCGGAGTTCAATATGCGATTGGAGAAGTTGTTGCAGTCGGATATGTCGAGCAAGGAACGCCTGCATTTGGCGTTGCAAAGTCATGTGGAAGCGGTGACGAGCAATATGGAGATGGCTACGGTGTTGTTGCGCGAGGCGTTTTCGTTAGGCGCAGATCCGTCTAAAGTGATTCAGGAGGCGACGGACAAGTACCTCAATTTGTGGACACAGGTGATCGAGGAAGGGGTTGCGAGCGGGGAGTTCCGGCCGGTGTCGGGGCGGATGACGGCGTTGGCGATTTTGGGGTCGGTGAATTGGGTGTACCGCTGGTATCGGGAAGGCGGGGGAATGACGCCGGAGATGGTGGCGGAGAAGTTTGCGGAGTTGTTTTTGGAAGGGGTGGAGTTGTAAAAGGTGGTGTGGGAAGCAGGTGTCTCTCGTCGTGGAGGGGCACCTGTTTTTTGTCTAGCCGCTACAGGGAAGGTATATCCTCCGGGCTCGGGAGAACTCGAATCCCTCTGATTGTGTAAGGGCGGTCGGGATTCTCGTTCTGATCTCGCCGCTACGGATATACCTTCCCTTTCGCTTACTTAGGTGCTTGGCGGTGCCTGTCTGCCATCTCGGTTTGATATGAAATAGACCCCTGTTCATCGGGTTTAGCAATGTGACTTCCGTGAAAGGGGCGGTGAAATGCAGTCGTGGTGCGGGTTGTGGGGTGGTGTTGTGGTTGCTGGAGTGGGATGCTTTTCGAGGATCGGTTTTTTGAGTGAAAACCCCGTCGATCCTTGAAACTTGGTTTTGCTTGTCATTAGGTTTCCCGTTTGTGCATAAGATATCCTCTTTTGGGCAGACTATATCTTCTTTTCTTCTGGTAAAAAGATGGCGTGTCCTAGTTGACCTCGTCTTGTATTGGTGACTCCGCTGCTGCTATGAAGCTTTGAGATCTGGCATCTGCCTGACGGCAAAAGATCGTGACTTTCTTGCGAAGGTACAAAGAAACCCGACCTCCTAAGAGATCGGGTTTCTGGTTGCCTAGCGACGACTTACTCTCCCAGGACCCTGCGGTCCAAGTACCATCAGCGCAGAAGAGCTTAACTTCCGTGTTCGGGATGGGAACGGGTGTGACCTCT
>DASTWJ010000225.1:0-2723 GCA_035776695.1 Bacilli bacterium | reverse complement strand
GGTTGCCTTGCGCTCCGACGTGGAGCTTGGTGGCACCGACCAGAAATTCAACGTGCTGATGGGCCGCACCTTGCAGAAGGAATACGGGCAGGAACAGCAGGTCGTGCTGACCATGCCGTTGCTCGAAGGGCTGGACGGCGCGGCGAAAATGTCGAAGTCGCTGAAAAACTACATCGGCATCGACGAAGCCCCGAACGAGATGTACGGCAAGACGATGTCGATTCCGGATGCCTTGATGATCAAGTACTTCGAGCTGGTCACCGATGTGATGTTGGAGGAACTGGATGCGATGCGTAGCGGTTTGGACGAGGGTACCGTGCATCCGCGCGACTTGAAGATGCGCCTCGGGCGTGAGATCGTCGCCAAGTACCATGGCGAAGCGGCAGCGGTTGCGGCGGAGGAGCATTTCAAGACGGTGTTCCAGCAACGTGCGCTGCCGGATGACCTGCCGGAAGTGACGCTGGCAGCCGACACGGTGTGGATCGTCAAGTTGCTCGTCGACCTGGGCATGGCGCCGTCGAACGGCGAAGCGCGTCGGCTGGTTCAACAAGGCGGCGTGAAAATCAACGAGGAGAAAATCGTCGATGCCAATGCCCGGATTGAGTTGGTCGACGGATTGGTGATTCAAGCGGGCAAACGAAAATTCGCCAAAATCAAAATCGGCTAGGCGAAACGTGTTTCTTCCTATTTAATAGGCAATATGTTGGAGTCTAGGGGATTGGAGGAAGCAAAATGATAGGTAAAAGGGACTTAGAATGAGAAGACTTTAGAGGGGGGTATCTCCTTGACTCTCCCGTATCGGTCATCCTTTTCCTAACGGCTTGTCCGCTGTGCTACGATATGGGCGAAAATACGAGAGATGAGGGGGCACTATGGAAAATCAAGCGTATTTGGCGATTGCGATATTTTTAGTCACGTATGCGCTGATTGTCAGTGAGAAGATCCATCGTACGATCGTGGCGATGATCGGCGGGATTCTGATGATCGCGCTCGGGGTGGTGAATCAGGAGGAAGCGATTCATCATATCGACTTCAACACGATCGGCCTGCTGATCGGGATGATGATTCTCGTGTCGATCACGGGGCAGACCGGCGTGTTCAAGTATTTGGCGATCAAGGCGGCGAAGCTGGCGAAAGGCGAGCCGGTGCGCATTCTCGTCTATCTGTCTATCATCACCGCTCTGCTTTCGGCGTTGCTCGACAACGTGACGACGGTCATGCTGATCGTGCCGGTCACGTTCTCGATCGCCAAGCAGCTGCGAGTGAATCCGATCCCGTATCTGATCTCGGAGATCATCGCCTCGAACGTCGGGGGCACGGCGACTTTGATCGGCGACCCGCCGAACATCATGATCGGCAGTGCGGTGCCGGCGCTGACGTTTATGGAGTTCATCTACAACCTGATGCCGATCGCCTTGATCATCTTGGCGGTGACGATCGCCCTGTTCGTCCTGATCTACCGCAAGCAGTTGAAAGCCGACCCGGAGCGCAAGGCGAAGATCATGTCTTTCAATGAAAAAGACGAACTGCGCGATCGGACCCTGCTGAAAAAGTCGCTGACCGTGATGGCGCTGACGATCATCGGGTTCGGGCTGCACCAGTTGCTACACCTCGAATCGGCGACCGTTGCGTTGACCGGCGCGTTTCTGCTTCTGTTGCTCACCGGTGAGAAATATTTGGAGAAAGCGTTGGAGCGGGTGGAATGGACGACCATCTTCTTCTTTGTCGGGCTGTTCGTGCTCGTCGCGGGCTTGGTGGAGACCGGTGTGATCTCCGAACTCGCGGCACAGGCGATGGATGCGACCGGTGGCGATGTCACGCTGATGGCGCTGCTGATCCTGTGGATGAGTGCGATCGCGTCGGCGTTTGTGGACAACATCCCGTTTGTCGCGACGATGATTCCGATGATCAAGGAGATGGGCCAGTTGGGGATTCACAACTTGGAGCCGCTCTGGTGGAGCTTATCGCTCGGCGCCTGTCTTGGCGGCAACGGGACGGTCGTCGGAGCGTCGGCGAACGTCATCGTCATCGGCTTGGCGGCGAAGGAGAACTACAAGATCACCTTCTTCCAGTTTATGAAGATCGGGTTCCCGTTGATGATTCTCTCGATCGTCCTGTCTACGGTCTACGTGTACTTCCGCTATCTGGTGTGAGGAAAAGGAGGAGGAGCTTTGATCAGCTACGAGTATCACAAAAGCGAACTGACGATTACCGAACGCAAGACCGAGTCGGATTACGAATTCGAATTCAAGGTGCAGAGCGACAACGTGTTGCGTCATCTAAAGGAAGTGCGCAACGAGTTGGAAGGCAACGATGACCTGACCGACGTGTCGTTTGCCACGTCGCCGGGGAACGTGTACTCGGCGGCGGTGCGGCATAACTTCCGGACGGACTTCCTGTTGATCCTGTTCAAGCATCAAGTGTTGCATACCGTAAAACGAGACGACTAGCAAACAAGCGAGCGGATGACTTCTGGGCAGAGAAGGCATCCGCTCTTCGTTTGTTTGTTCGAGTTTGTTTCGGCGTTTGGATTGAGGGGGAAAAGGTGGCGTGGTAAGATAACTCTTGTCGCCGCGAGCGAGGTTGTGAGCGGTGAGCACGAATAGAAAAAGGAAAAACTTCCGTTTGACAAGATTCGACGGACGTGATATGATGTTTCTTGTCGCCACGAGACAGGTGACACGGAAGTAGACGACCTGTCACGTAGCGATTGCTCTTTGATT
>DASTWJ010000224.1:0-24281 GCA_035776695.1 Bacilli bacterium | reverse complement strand
GGTTACAGCGCCGCGCACACATCTAATGAAAGATAGAGCACTATTACGCTACCAAAACATATTACCATGACGCTTGGTTGGCGTCAACCTGTCTCCCTATTCTTCGACAAGATCGGCCTTGGCGTGTGTTTTCATCGCTTGCCGTACTTTGACCAGCACCTCTTCGCCGATGTACATGCCGGCACCGGATATGTCCAGCACATACCCTTCCACGCGGGCGATGCCGTCGCGCGGGTTGTGCGTGTGCGGTTCTTCGATTCGGACTTTCAGCACTTGGCCCGGCTGTACGGGCAACGCTCGCCGTTCGACTTCCGCCACCGTGCCCGCCCAGAGGATGCGGTGCTCGGCGATGTGCATGCTGTCGCGGCCTTTGATGAAGACCTTTTTGCCCCATTCCTCTTCCAAGCGACGCAGGTTGTTGCCGCTCTGGCCGATCAGCAGGGCGGCCACGCCGGGGTGGCATTCGACGAGCACCGCTTCGTGTTCCTGTGTGCTCAAGTATTCGCTCAGGTCGCGTTCGACCCGCGCGGCCATCGTTTCCTCAGACGGTACTTTGCCCCGCCCTTCGCATGTCGGGCAGGGCTTTTGCAGGAACTCGTCCAACGATTGGCGTACCTTTTTCCGCGTCATCTCGATCAGACCGAGTTGGGTAAGACCGAGCACATGGTTGCGGGTGCGGTCTTTTTTCAACTGCTGTTCGAATTCGGCCAGCACCTGCTGCTGGTGTTCGGGGTTGCGCATGTCGATGAAGTCGATGATGATGATGCCGCCTACGTCGCGCAGGCGAATCTGGCGCACCAGTTCGCGTGCCGCTTCGAGGTTGGTCTTCAATACGGTCTCTTCGAGCGAGTTCGTCCCGACGTACTTCCCCGTGTTGATGTCGATCGCCGTCAATGCTTCCGTCTGGTCGATGACGAGATAGCCGCCCGACTTGAGCCAGACTTTGCGCTTCAGCGCTTTTTCCACTTCCTGATCGATCCGAAAGCGGGAGAAGAGGGTTTCCGAGCCCCGTTCGAGTTTGACGCGCTCGGCCAGCTCCGGCATCGTGACCGCGAGCCATTCCTTGACCGTTTCGTACGCCTCATGGTCGTCGATCAGGAATTCGTCGACGTCTTCGGAGAAAAAGTCGCGCACGGCGCGGGCCAGCAGGTCGAGGTCGCGATAGACGAGCCCCGGCGTCTTGACCTGCTTGGCTTGTTTTTGCACCCGTTGCCACTGGGCGGACAGGTGTTTGTAGTCCGCTTCGAGTTGGTCGGACTCCACGCCTTCCGCAGCCGTGCGCACGATGATGCCGACGTTCTCGTCGCGCAATTCCTCCGCCAAGCGGCGAATTCGCTCGCGCTCCCTTTCCGCTTCGATGCGGCGGGAGATGCCGATATACGAGACGTTCGGCAACACCACGAGGTAGCGCCCCGGCAAGGAGAGGGCGGTGGTGACGCGAGCCCCCTTGGTGCCGACCGCTTCCTTGTTGACTTGCACGTAGATCTCTTGACCTTCGCGCACCAGCTCGGAGATCTTCGGCTTCGGGTCGCCCGGCTGGTGGTCGCCGCGCAACGCCAAAGCATCGTCGATATAAAGAAATGCATTTTTGTCTAAGCCGATGTCGACAAAGGCGGCCTGCATCCCCGGCAACACGTTGGCGACACGCCCTTTGTAGATGTTGCCGACGAGGGATTGCTCCGTCTGCCGTTCGGTGTAGTATTCCGCCGTTCTTCCGTCTTCCAGGATGGCGACGCGCAATTCACGTGAATCCACGCTGACGATGATCTGTTTGCGCATGCACACCCTCCTTTCCGTGTTGGCTGGCATCTGCTACACTTCGACAGGTTCGGGCAAAACCCTTTTCCTAGGTCGTGCGCCGTTCGATCCGCTGATCGAGCAGTTGCCTCATGTTCATCCGCATGCCGTTGTCCTCAAACACACTATGAACCAATTCGTCCTCTCCTAATACGGTCAGGACGTTTTTTTGTTCGTCGAGGACGTAGATCATGTGGTAGGCATCCGGCGCGAATCTCTCGATCACTTCACGGACTTTCATCGTCAAGGGGACGGCCAGCGTGCGCACCGGTTGCGCGTCCTGACGCTTCTCCCGCCGCTTGGCGTCGAGAAAGCGGATCAGGTCGACGCGCATCCCTTTGCGCAGCTCCCACGCGGAGAGCAGCAGAAACGAGCCCAGCATCAGAAACGACAGGTTGAGATGCCCGGCCCACAGGGAAAAAAGGCCGATGGCGATCATCAGGGCGGCCAACAGGTAGGACATGCGGATCGACACCTCCGTCGCTTGTCGAAAGCCACGCTCGCGAGAGGCGGCGGCGCGCAGGATGCGGCCGCCGTCCAAGGGCAAAGCGGGCAACAGGTTGAAAAAGCCGATCAGCAAGTTCGCTTTGATAAAAAATTGGGTCAATCCTTCCGACCAGAGGCCGAGCGCGTGAAACAGCAACCCCACCAAGATCATCAGCAGGTTGTTCAGCGGACCGGCGATGGCGATCGCCACTTCATGGCGCGGGTTCCACCCCATCGCCCCGTGTTCGAGCTTCGCCACCCCGCCGAAGGGCAACACTTTCATTTCCCGAATCCGGTAACCGTACGACGTGGCGACCCCGATGTGCCCCAGCTCATGAATGATCACGATGGTGAAGTAGACCAGCGTCTCTTGGAGCATCCCCGTCGCGGCGCTGGCGATCAGCAGCAGCAAAAACAAGGGATGAATCCGCACTTTCATGCCCGTCGGCCAGAAGGCTTGCAGGTTCTGCGGGATCATGCGTCCGCTCACTCGGCCAGCGGCAGCGCAGAGGTCGGGTCGATGTATTGGCCGTCTTTTTCATAGGCGAAAAACAGGTGGGCCGCCTCGCCTTTTTTCGCCAGGATGCCGATTTTCTTGCCGCCTTCAACCCAGTCGTTTTCCGCCACGTCGACGGCGACGAGGTGTTTGTAGACGGTCTTGCCGAGCGAGCCGTGGTTGATGGTGACGGTGTAGTCTTCCTTGTCGTCCTTGACCACGGCGACGACGGTGCCTTGGGCGACCGCTTGGACATCCGCACCGAGAGCGGCATCGAAGGTCAACCCTTGGTGGGTCGTGCCGTCGTAAGGGATGGAGACGGTGCCTTGGACAGGCAGCACGAAGCCGCTCGTCTGTTGGCTGCCCACGCCGGTGCTCATCGCCGGTACGGCGGCGTCCATCTTGTCCGAGACGTTGGACTTCCACCAGCCGGACAACGCGGTCAGGTCGGAGTCTTGCGTCATCGTATCGGTGGCAAACGCTTGAATCCGCTGCCCGAGCGGCGTTTCGCTTTGGAACGCGTAATACAGCCCGGCCGTCAAGGCGATGGCGCAGGCGATCTGGATCAAGCGGCGGGTCGGCAAGCCCCCTTCCCGCTCCTCTTCTTCATACAAGCGGCGGTTGCCATAGCCCGCAGGCCCGTCATACGGGCGGGCATGTCCACGCGCGCGCAAATAGTCTTCATAGGTGCGCGACCGGTAATCAGGTCGAGCTGCCGTCGAGAACACGGGCGTCTGTTGCGTGACGTCCCAGTCTTCCTCACCGGTTTGCAGGGAAGAACGCGTCGTGTCGGTGTACATGTCAAAGCGCTGGTTCCCCCAGGGCATGACTTCGATATCGTCTTCGCGCTGCTTCTTTTTCCAAAAGTCCCACTTGAACATCTCCTACTCCCCCTCGTCCACATACGGTTCTAGTTCATCCTATTCGCGGTGGGACGAGTTTATGAAGAACAAAAAGCGAGCCGCGCAATCTGTGCGCGGCTCACTCGTTCGGTGATCTCGTGGGTTATTTCAAGCCGATCATCCGCTTCATCTTGCCGAAGAAGCCGCTCTGATCGTGCAGGTGCATCAGCGGTACCGAGTCGCCCATAATGCGGCGGGCGATGTTGCGGTAGGCCATGCCCGCTTTGGCGTTCGGATTCATCACGACCGGTTCTCCTTTGTTCGAACCGGCGATCACGCCTTCGTCGTCCGGCACGATGCCGAGCAGATCGATGGCGAGAATCGCGACGATCTCGTCCAGATCGAGCATCGAGCCGTCGTTGACCATGTGTTGGCGAATGCGGTTGACGACGAGCTTCGGTTGGTCAATCTTCGCCGCTTCCAACAGGCCGATGACGCGGTCGGCGTCACGAACGGCCGCCGCTTCCGGGTTGGTGACGACGATCGCCTTGTCCGCACCGGCGATGGCGATCTTGAAGCCTTGCTCGATGCCGGCCGGGCAGTCGAGAACCACGTAGTCGAAGTTTTGCTTCAACTGGTCCACCACGTCGCGCACCGCTTCGGGGGTGAGCGCCGATTTGTCCTTGGTTTGCGAGGCCGGCAGCATGTAGAGGTGTTCAAAGCGCTTGTCTTTGATCAGCCCTTGCTCCAGTCGGCATTGGCCGGTCACCACATCGACGATGTCGAAGATGATGCGGTTCTCAAGCCCCATCACCACGTCGAGGTTGCGAAGGCCGATGTCGGTGTCCACCAGGCAGACTTTTTTCCCGGACAAGGCCAATGCGGTGCCGATGTTGGCACTGGTCGTGGTCTTGCCTACGCCGCCTTTGCCGGATGTGATTACGATTGCCTCTCCCACTGCTAGTTCCCTCCTCTGATATCGCGGGGCCGAATGCTGTACATGTGGTTCAGTTTGTCGACCGCCATCTGACCGTTGCGCAGGTAGGCGAATTCCATCTCCGTCTCCCGATAGCCCGTTTCCACTTGGTCGGGGGAACGGGAGATGACGTCATGAATGCGCAATTGGGTCGGTTGAAAAAAGACGGCTGCGATGATCGCCCGTTCGTTGCCGCGCGTACCGGCATGTGCCAAGCCGCGCAAGGTGCCCATCACGTAAATGTCGCCGCTGGCATGCACTTGGCCGCCCGGGTTGACATCACCGATGATCACAAGGTCCCCGTCGTGCTCCAAAATCTGTCCGGAGCGGACGGTTCCGTGGTAAATCTGCTGCGTCGGTTCTGATTTGTGCGCTATATCGTGAACGGATTGAAACTCTTGGATGATCAAGTTGCCGTGTCTGGATAACAGGTCGCGGATCTGCGCCTCTTCCTTGTCGGACAGTTTGCGCGTTCCCGTCTGGATGGTGACGCGAATAATCGGCCCGACGAGGAACCGTTGGTGCGAGCCGTTCAATTTCTCCTCCAGATCCTCCACGATCTCTTCGAACGAACTCTGATCATGCAGAATGAAGACCAGACCATCACGGATGCCCTTGATCGTCACAGGCGTCTTGGTTCGCAGCGTTTCGCATCCCGTTTGATGTCCCATACCGGTCCTCCTGTCACTACTCGCTTGCATCATATATAGGTTCGCGTACCGGGTGGAATTTTCCTGCCCGCTCGCTACGGGTTTGTCGAAGCCGCTTTGGCATCGGCAGCCGGTTTCTGGTCGAGCTTGAAGTACGCGTCAAACATCGCCTTGGCGATCGGGCCGAGCGTCGTGCCGGAGTGGGACTCGTGTTCGTTGTCCGGGATGATGATCGCGATGGCGACCTCCGGGTTGTCGTACGGGGCATACCCGACGAACAGGGAGTTCTCCGTACCGCGCCCGGTCTCCGAAGTGCCCGTCTTGCCGGCGATCGGGTACGGGTAGTTGCCCATGACCCAGTTGAACGTGCCGTACGGCTTGGTGATCGTGTCGCGCATGCCTTGTTGCACGACGTCCAACTGTTCTTGGGTAAAAGAGACTTTGTTCAGCAGTTTCGGTTTGTGCTCTTCGATGGTTTCGCCGTTTGGCGACTCGATCTTCGACACGACATACGGTTGCATCCGCTTGCCGTCGTTGGCGATCGTCGAAACGTAGTTGGCCAGTTGGAGCAGGGTGTATTTTTCAATCTGCCCGAACGAAGCGAACGCAAAGTCGGTGAACTGGTTCTCCAAGGTGATCTGACCCGGCTCCTCATACGGCAGGTCGATTCCCGTTTTAATCAAGCCGAGGCCGAACTCCTCGTGATAAGCCAATACTTTCTGCATCATAGCCGGTTGGGTAACGGTGTTGAAATAGTTGACGTCTTGTACGTTGGTCGCATGGAACACGCGGCGGAACGTCTCAATCATGTACACGTTACTCGATTCGGCGATCGCACGATAAGGATCGATGGTGCCGATCGATTTCCACGAGCGAATCGGTTGTCCGCCGACATAGGTGATGCCGGGGTCGTGAAAGAACGTGTACGGCGTGATCGCGCCTTCCTTGAGACCGATCAGGATCGTCGACATCTTGATCGTCGAGCCCGGCTCGTAGACCTGTTGGATCGCTCGGTTCATTTCGGCCGGTGCAAATCGCTGATACTCCTCGTTGGAGATGCCGTCGACCCAATCGTTCGGGTTGTAGCTCGGGTAGCTGGCCATCGCGAGAATTTCTCCCGTTTTCGGATTCATGGCGATCGCGGCCCCGTGCTTGACGGTCTCGATCGTTTTGTGCATCTCCTGCACTTTGGCTGCCAGCGCTTTTTCCGTGGCTTCTTGGATGTGGCGGTCGATCGTCAGGTACAAGTTGTCTCCGGGAACGGGATCGAGCGTCCGCTTGTCGTTTAGCGGCTGGTAGTTGCGGTTGACTTCGACCCGCAGTTCGCCGTCCTTGCCTTTGAGGTATTTCTCGTATTCCTTTTCGATGCCGGATGTACCGATCAGGTCGGATTTTTTATAGGTGTCTTGGTGGTCTTTCCAATAGTCCTCGGGGATGTCGTTCAAATACCCGAGCACATGAGAGGCCAAGTTCCCGTAGACATATTGGCGAATCGGTTCGACGACGACGTTGATGCCCGGCAATTCGTACGAATGTTCGCGCACATAGGCGACGATATCGCTTTTCGCGTTGGTGACGATCTTGCGGGTGTAGGGTTCGCCGTCGGGGTCCATTTTCTTGTACAGCTCATAAGGCGGTATGTTCAACTTCTCAGACAGGATGCCGATCAGTTGCATCGGGTCTTGACGGTCATCGTCCAAGCGTTGAAACGTAATGGTAAACGCGGGTGAGTTCCGCACGATGATGTCTTCGTTGCGGTCTTTGATGATGCCCCGCGGGGCCGGGATATTTTGCTTGATGTAACTGTTCTGGTCCGCTTTCTTCGTGTAGACGTCGCCGAGGGTCAATTGGACGAAACTCAGGCGGAAAATCAGGACCGTCAAGGTGATGAACACAAGGAGGAAGAGGATGTTGAGGCGTTTGGAGACGATCGAGTGTTTATCTTGGTCTTGCTGATTCAATGGGACGCTCCTCCTTCTGGGGTAGTTAACCTAGTTTGTATTCGGGATGGGGGCGAAGGATTCCTGCTAGGAAATTGAGGGAGTAGCAAGGGAAAAGCCCTCCCGTGTAGGAGGGCTTTCCGGCGGCTAGTGGGCGCGAATCGGTTTCTTGGTTTTCGATTTGGACTGGGTGGTGAATTTCGGAATCTTCACGTTGAAGTAGGTGTCCATCATCGCCCGAGCGACCGGGCCGAGCGATTCGGAGGAGTGGCTTTGTTTTTCGTTATCCGGCAGAATGATCGCGATGGCGATCTTCGGGTCGTCATACGGCGCGTACCCGACGAAGACGGAGTTTTCGGTGCCGCGCCCCGTTTCGGCGGTGCCGGTCTTGCCTGCCACATCGATCGGGTAACGTCCGAACACGGAATAAAAGGTGCCGTACGCTTTGTGCGTGACATCATGCATGCCGCGTTGGACGGCGTCGAGTTGTGCTTGGGTAAAAGACACTTTGTTTTGCAACACGGGTGCGACTTTGGTGGTCTGCTTGCCGTCCGGCGAGATGATCTCGCGGACGAGGTGCGGTTTCATCCGCGTCCCGTTGTTGGCGATCGTGGCGACGTATTGAGCCATTTGGAGCAGGGTGTATTTTTCCGTTTGGCCGATCGCGGCGAAAGCAAGGTCGGAAACGTAGCCCTCTTGGGTGAGCTGCCCTTCCGCTTCATAGGGCAAGTCGACGCCGGTAACGATCGGGCCCATGCCCAATTCTTTGTGGTAGCCGATGATCTTGTTCATCGTCTGCGGCAGCTTGACTCGCAAAAAGTGGCTGACTTGAGCGGATGGCATGTCCTCTCGGTAGCCGCCGAGATTGAGGAAGGTGCGAATCATGTAGACGTTACTCGATTCGGCGATGGCGCGGTAGGCATCGATCCAGCCCATCGGCTTCCACGACTTGATGTAGTTCGGCTCACCATTCGGTTGGTAACCGACTTGGATGCGCCCCGGATCGTTAAAGACGGTCCACGGCGAGATGACGCCTTCTTTCATCCCGATCAGTTCGGTCGCCATCTTGATCGTGGAACCGGGCTGGTAGACCTGTTGGATGGCGCGGTTCATTTCGGCCGGTGCGAACTGTTCCTCGTATTCTTTTTGGGACAAGCCTTTGATCCACAGGTTCGGGTCGTAGCTCGGGTAGCTGGCCATCGCCAGCACCTCTCCCGTCTTCGGGTCGAGAGCGATCGCGGCGCCATGCTTCACGGTCGGAATGCGGCGGTGCAGGGCTTGCACTCGTTCCGCCAGCGCTTGTTCGGTGGCGCGCTGGAGTTTGCTGTTGAGAGTCAAGACGATGTCGTGGCCTTTGGTCGGGTCTTCGGAACGCTGCTGGTGTAGCGGTTGGTTGTAGATGTTGACCTCGACCTTCAAGCGACCTTTTTGCCCGCGTAAGTAAGGTTCGTAGGATTTTTCCACGCCGGCGAACCCGATCTGGTCGTTCGGGGCGTACTCGTCCCTGTGTTTGCTCCAGTAGTCCTGCGGGATGTTGTTCAGGTAACCGAGGATGTGGGAGGCGAAGTTTTTGTATTTGTAATCGCGGATCGAGTCGAGTACGACGTTGACGCCCGGCAGTTCGGTCTGATGCTCTTGGACGAAGGCGATCTGCTCTTGGGTGGCATTCGTAAACAGTTTGCGGGCGACGGAGAGCATGAAATGCTGCCCGTTCAGATCCATCAGGTTGAGCACATCTGCCGTCTTCTTTTGAAAGACGGGAGCCAGCAGGGTGGCGATGCTCTTTGCGTCTTGGACTTCTTCGCTGAGGATCGTGTAGGTGATCGTATAGGCCGGGCGGTTGTCGACGAGCAGGTTGTGGTCGCGATCATAGATCAGCCCGCGCGGCGCATCGATCTCTTGTTCGATGTAGCGATTCGTTTCCGCCTTGGCGAGGAATTCGCTCCCTTGACCCAGCTGCACGAACGACAGGCGCCCGACCAAAATGGCAAGAGCCACGAAGATCAGCGTAAACAGGACGTTTAGGCGTTTCCCCGTGGCTTCCAGTCGTGCTTCTTCCTCTTCGCTTCGATAGTTCGAGTTGTACATGCACACACACAGCTCCCTTCTGATGAGGTATCAGAAGGACTTAGGACCGAGTGGCACGCAGCGTCAGATCGACTCCTCCGTCCGCCCGCTACGCCGCTCGTCATCCAACAGACGCACGGACGGCGAGTAGAGCAGAAGCGCGAAAATGCCGTTCCAGATCATCATCCGAACCCCTTGCAACATGGCGGAGGTCAGGTCATAATGCCCTTGGCCGAACAAGCGGCTCAAGCCATACGCCGTCAGCTCCGAGAGGAACGTATAGCCTAAGATGATCAGAACCACCACCATAAACTGCCGCGTCCAATAGGAACGGAAGGTGGTGCCGGCAAAATAGCCGATCGTCGCATACGTAAACGCGTGCATCCCCAGATAGGTGCCGTACAGCACGTCCTGCAGCAACCCGATGCACAACCCGATGTACAGCGCGTACAACGGTCCGCGCTTCAAGGCGACGAACAACAGCATGACGAACGGGATGTTCGGCGCGATGAACGTAAACGGTTGCACCTGCAAGACGGTCGATTGGATGATAAGCATGCCCATCATCGTCAACAAAATCCAAACGGGACGCATCGGCTCACTCCTTCGCAGCAGCCCGGCTGTTGGTCACGACATAGACGACCTCCAGATGGTCGAGGTTGGCGTACGGCTCGATCTGTGCCGTCTGGGTCAGCCCCAAGTTGTCCTGTTCCACCTTGGTGATCTCGCCGATCAGCAAGCCGGGCGGAAAGATGTCGGACAGTCCGGAGGTGATGACGGCGTTTTGCTCTTTGATCTTGGCCACAAGCGGGATGTTGGTCATCTCCAAGCGAGATTTTTGCGATTGGGGCACGTTGTCGACCGCCCCGCGCACGAAGCCATAGGGTTCATCCTTCTGGTCTTTGGTCTGCACCTTGGCGGAGACGAACATTTTTTCCATGTCGGAGATCAGCAGCACTTTGCTGTGATAAGGAGTCACCTCGTACACCCGACCGACCAGACCTTTGTTGGCGGTGATCACCGCCATGTCCTTGGTGACGCCCGCTTTGGAACCGACGTCGATCGTGATCGTCGAGTTCCACGTCGAAGGCGAACGGCCGACGACGTTGGTCGCCAACAGCTTCAGGTCGGTGGTCAAGTTGACCAGCCCTAAGTCATTCTTGAGTTGTTGGTTCTGCCTCTCCAGTTCCTGTATCTGCACACGCATCGCCGAAAAATCGTTGAGGTTGGCTTTCAGCCGTGCGTTTTCACTGTACAGTTCCTTGATGTGCTGCACTTCGTCAAAAAAGCCGGCGACATGCTGGACGGGAGCCATAACGACTCCCTGCACCCAGCCGAACGCGTCGATTAGGATCGCTTCCGGCCAAGAGGCCTTCTCCCGTTCGCGCAGGGTCAGGCCGACCAGCACGGCCAGCAGGATGAACGAAGCGAGCAGCACCATCAGGCGTTTGCGTGTAAAAAATCGGGTCACCCGTTCCCCACTTCCTTTTTTACAGGCTCATCCTCGTTCGCACGTTAGCGCGCGCGGCGCTTTTTGCCGGAGTCGCTGGCTTTGAACAGATGGCTATAGTCCAAGAATTTCCCTGTGCCGATGGCGACACAGTCCAGCGGATTCTCCGCGACCAGCACCGGCATCCCCGTTTCGCGGGACAAGAGGCGGTCGAGGTTTTTCAACAGCGCGCCGCCACCGGTCAGCACGATGCCGCGATCCATGATGTCGGCCGCCAGCTCGGGCGGCGATTTCTCCAAGGTGATCTTCACCGCTTCGACGATCGAGTTGACCGTGTCGGCCAGCGCGTCGGCGATCTCTTCCGCCGTGATCGTCAAGGTCTTCGGCAGACCGGTGACGAGGTCGCGACCGCGCACGTCCATCGTTTCCTGCTTGTCGGACGGAATCGCGGAGCCGACGGTCAGCTTCAGTTCCTCGGCGGTGCGTTCCCCGATCATCAAGTTGTACGCTTTCTTGATGTATTGAGTGATCGCTTCGTCCATCTCGTCGCCTGCCACGCGGATCGAACGAGAGGTGACGATGCCGCCCAACGAGATGATCGCCACTTCGGTCGTGCCGCCGCCGATGTCGACGACCATCGAACCGGTCGGTTCGCCGACCGGCAGGCCTGCCCCGATGGCAGCAGCCATCGGCTCTTCGATGCAGATCGGGTCGCGTGCGCCCGCTTCGCGTGCGGCGTCTTCGACGGCGCGCTTCTCGACTGCGGTGATGCCGGAGGGTACGCAGACGGCGACGCGCGGTTGGGTGAACCAGGAGAAGCCCTTTTGCTTCATCGCGTTGCGAATGAAGTGGCGGAGCATGATCGCCGTGGTGTCGAAGTCGGCGATGACGCCGTCCTTCATCGGTCGGTTGGCGACGATGTTGCCCGGCGTACGACCGATCATCTGCTTGGCCTCTTCGCCGACCGCCTTGATCTCCTTGGTGTCCGTGCGCATCGCGACGACGGACGGTTCGCGGATGATGATGCCTTTGCCTTTTACATATACGAGGGTATTGGCCGTTCCGAGGTCAATGCCCATGTCTTTCGAAAAACGGTTGAACATAGTGAGTGGACTCCTTCCCGAGTTGTCAGGACTTGGGTTATATGGCCGGGCTCGGTTACAGCCAGCCTTTTTCCTTGAGGGAGACGAAGCAGTCTTCGCCGATGATGATGTGATCGATCACTTCCACTCCGAGAATCTTCCCCGCTTCGACCAGCCGACGCGTCACCTCGATGTCCTCGTAGGAAGGCGTCGGGTCGCCACTCGGGTGGTTGTGCAGACAGATGATGGCGGCGGCGCTTTTCTTGACCGCCAGCTTGAAGATCTCGCGGGGGTGGGCGATGGAGGCGTTGAGCGAGCCGATCGAAACGATCTCCTCGCCGATCAGCCGGCCCTTGGTGTCGAGGTGCAGCGTGACGAAATGTTCCTTGAGCTGAAAGCGCAGGCGGTCCATCATGTAGTCGGCCACATCCTGCGGCGTGGTCAAGAGCGGTCGCGCCTCACGGGACATGCGGGCAACTCGCCGGCCAAATTCGATCGCCGCTTTTACTTGCGTCGCTTTGGCGAGGCCAATTCCCGGCATGTCGGTCAGCTCGTGGAGATCCGCTTCCAACAGTTCGCGGATGCCGCCGAAACGGCTCAACAGGCGATCCGCCAAATCGACGGCGGAGCAGCCGCGATTGCCCGTGCGCAACAGAATCGCCAACAGCTCCGCGTTGCTCAAACCGTCCGTGCCCTGTTGCCACATCCGTTCGCGCGGCCGCTCTTCCAGCGGCATCTCGCGCACGCGCACCGGAGATGGCGGCGGGGTAGCTACTGCGCCCATCGGACTCACCTACCCGATGACGCAGGCGGCAGAAGTTCCCAGCCGAACGCGGTCAGATGATCGGACAACGTCGCCAGCGGCAAGCCGACCACGTTGAAATAATCGCCGTGCAACTCCGTGACGAACTGCGCGGCCAGCCCTTGAACGGCATAGGCACCCGCTTTGTCACTCGGTTCGCCCGTCGCCACATAGCGAGCGATCGTCTCGTCGGTCAACTCTTTCATCACCACTTGGGTGCCGCAGACATCTCGCACCACGCGAGCTTCGCCCCCGTCGGACGTCGTTTCGATCAACGCGAGACCGGTGTAGACCGTGTGGGTTTGGCCGGAAAGTTGGCGCAACATGCGCTTGGCGTCCGCTTCGTCCTGCGGCTTGCCGAGAATCGTGCCTTCGTGAACGACGATCGTATCCGCCCCGATCACAAGTGCATCGGACAAAGTATTCGCAACAGCCCGTGCTTTTCTGTACGCCAACTCCTGTACCACCTCGACCGGATCGGTCGGATCGGTGATCGTTTCGTCCACATCGCTGACGACGATGTCAAACGTCACGCCAAGACCGGCGAGCAACTCCTTGCGTCGCGGTGAGCCCGAAGCCAACACCAAACGTTTCCCTTGCATCCGATTCGCCTCCATTGGATCGCCAATTCATCCGATATCTGGAACTCTGGCTAGATGTAGTATGTACGGAATAGAAAAACCTATGTCTGCTGTCCTTGCCTATCTTACCCCTTCTCGCTTCGGGCTGTCCAGCGCAAAATGCGACAAAGAAAAGACCGCCCAACGACAGGCGGACTTTTGCAGACGTTATTCGCCAAACAGGAGTTTGCTGCCTGCGATCCCCGGCGAGGTCATTTCGAACGGGTTGAGGATGACGTCGAGTTCCTCTTCCGTCAGGATGCCGCGCTCCAAGCAGATCTCGCGCACGGAGCGTCCGGTTTTCAGTGCTTCTTTGGCGACGACGGTCGCCGTTTCGTACCCGACGTGCGGGTTGATCGCCGTGACGATGCCCACGCTGCGCTCCACCAGTTCTCGGCAGCGGTCGATGTTCGCCTGCAAGCCTTCGATCAGGTTCTCGCGGAATGTTTGCAAGACGTTTTGCAGAATCGAGAGCGATTGGAGCAGGTTGAAGACCAGCACCGGCTCCATCACGTTCAGTTCCAACTGCCCCGCTTCCGAAGCGAGGGAGATCGTGTGGTCGTTGCCGATGATCTGGAACGCCACTTGGTTGACCACTTCGGCCATCACCGGATTGACTTTGCCCGGCATGATCGAGGAACCCGGTTGACGGGCCGGCAGCAACAATTCGCCGAGGCCGGTCAAGGGACCGGAACCCATCAAGCGGATGTCGTTGCACATCTTCGACAGGTTGACGGCGCAGATTTTCAGGGCGGCGGACACTTCGGTGTAGGAGTCGGTGTTCTGGGTGGCGTCGACGAGGTCTTCCGCCCGCACCAGATCGAGGCCGGTGATCGCCCGCAGGTGTTCGGAGACTTTGGTGATGTAGCGCGGGTCGGCGTTCAAACCGGTGCCGACGGCGGTCGCGCCCATGTTGATCTCGCGCAGGTTGTCCAGCGAACGGCTCACGCGCTCCACATCGCGACCGATCACTTTGGCATAGGCGGAAAACTCCTGCCCCAAGCGGATCGGTACCGCGTCCTGCAGGTGCGTCCGTCCCATCTTGATCACTTGGTCGAACTCAACCGCCTTGGCCGAGAGCGCTGTGCGCAGCGCCTCCAACTGCTTGATCACGCCTTGCGCCAGATTCAACGAGGCGATGCGAATCGAGGTCGGAAACACGTCATTGGTCGATTGCGCCATGTTGACGTGCGTGTTCGGGGAGCAGAGCAGGTAGTCGCCCTTGATCCCGCCCAAATGCTCGATCGCGCGGTTGGCGATCACTTCGTTGACGTTCATGTTCATCGAAGTGCCGGCCCCGCCTTGGATCGAGTCGACGATAAACTGGTCGGCAAACCCGCCGGCCATCACTTCCTCGGCCGCTTGGACGATCGCTTCGCCGATTTTCTTCTTGAGGACGCCAACTTCCATGTTGGCGAGGGCGGCCGCTTTTTTGACGGCGGCCAGCGCCTTGATCATCCGTTCGTGCGGCGGGATCCCCGTGATCGGGAAATTTTCCACCGCTCGCAGCGTTTGAATGCCGTAATACGCATCAGCCGGTACCTCTTTGGTTCCCAGCAGGTCTTTTTCCGTGCGGAATTCTGTGGTCATCTTGCGATTGCTCCTTTTTCATGCATATGCCTAAGATGCTTAAAGTACGCACATTTTACCATATTTGTTGGGACAAAACATCCTACAGCCGGTCATAGCTGTCGGCGATCACCGTTCCGACATATCCGTGTCGCTTGTTCCAGCGCAGATAGGCCGACTTGTCCCGCCCGCTCGCTCCAATTCGAACGGTAAAGACGCGCAGACCGTTCTGCAGCCGCAACTTGTCCAGCTCGGCGAGGCGGTCTTGCGTCCATTCGTCCTCGGCGGCACTCCGATGGTCAAAATCCTCCCAGAGAATGCCATCGATCGAAGCGGCGGTGCGGTCTTTCAGCGTCTCGACGCCCCAGTTTTGCACGATGCCCTTGTCCGGGTGCGCGTCGTGCAGCGCTTGGATAAACGTGACGACGCCGTCGCGTTGGCGGTCGGACACGTTCTGCGGCCAGATTTCATCATCGACGTTCCCGACCGTGTCGAGAAACACGCCGTCAAGCCGCTTGTCGAGAATCTGCTCTCGGTAGTCCTGCAACAGCAGGCTGCGGTAATGATCGGCGTTGATGTTCATCGACCAAGAGTTCCACAGTGTGCGATAGTCCCGCTCCCCTTCCACCTCGAGGAAGTCTTCCGCCTGCGCTTGAGCGAGCAGCGTCGAAGATTCATGCTGTTCCAGCACGGAGAGATAGCCGTAGACTCGGACACCCTTGGCGCGCACCTGTTGCACTTGCGACGCGCTCCATAGACGCGGTTCTACGACCACCAGATCGTACCGGCTCAACTTACGCAAAGCGGACGGGGTCGGTTCGCCGTAGAAGATCGTATACGTTTGCACATCTTCAAGCAGAGCAGTCGCCGCCACGGCTTGCGCTTGACTCACGGCAGGACGGCTGTCGGCATAGGCTGTGTTCGACACGCCCAAGGACAGCGCGACACTGAGGGAGAGGGACAGAAGGGACACGAGACGACGTTTCATCATGGATGCACTCCCCGGCTTGAAGGTGGGCAAACAAAAAAGCGCCCGGCTCCGCAACGGAACAAGGCGCCTATCGACAACGGAAAACAGCAGAAAAAGGTCTGCGTTCCTGCAGCTTGGCGATCTGTGAGGGAAAAGCCCCTCCGAAGACCCATAGCTTTGCGTCCTTGCCTTTCGACAAGTTTGCCCTGTTACGTGTGAAGTTACCCTCATTGTAGAGGAGCCGGATTCGCTTGTCTACTGTGAGTTTACCAAATGACCGATCAAATTTTCATAGGTGATAAAAAAGGCGGTGAGCTGCCCTTGGGCGGGAAGCGTCTGCGCTTGTCCCAATTGCTTGACGGCTTCGCTTAGATCGTCGGCAAGCGCCTTCACCTGTTGCGCCTGATCGGGATGCGCGGCTTTTGTCAACGCGACTTCCAACTCGGTCAGTTTCTCTTCGGTCGCTGCGAGTTGGGTCTGCAGGTTGCCGACACTCTCGGCGCTGGGTTTCGTCTGCAACGCCACCAGCAACACGTCGTGCGCCAAGTCGAGCGCCCCGTTTAGGCTGTCGGCCGCCGCCTTGGCTCCCGCAGCATCCAGCCCGGTGATCGTCCCTTTGCGAGCGGTGATGGGAAAAGGTTTGGCATAGTAGTTGACTTTGCGGTCTTTGAGCAACCGTTCGAGTCCGGCACCCGCTTGCTTGTCGGGCGCGACGGCGGCGTAGAGCGAATAAGGACCGGTGCCGCGAATGGCGGCCGCGACGCCTTGGGTCTTGAGTTTCGCCTGCTCGTTTTCCGCAGCGCTCTTCTCTTGAAACACGCCGACCTGCCACGCGTAGAGCGAGATGCCTTGCACGTCGACCATTCCTTGTACTTGCGCAGTAGTCGTCGACGTCCCTGTCGCAGGCGGAACGGGATGGACAGCCGCTTCCCCGGCTTGTCCGCGAAACAGCACCAACATGCAGATACCGAGCAACACGCCGGTCAGAGTCGCGAGTGTGAACGGGATCAGGATGTTCATGTTTTTCATCTGCAACAGCGTTTGCCACCAAGCGGGAGCGACCGTATCTCGTGAGCGTCCCGTACGCGACGGCAACGTATGAAAGCTGGCAGGCGCCTCTTGTATGGAAGTGGTCTCGACGACAGGTTTGGCAGCGTGCGAGGATACTTGTACGGTGATTTTCGGGTTGTCCATCTGACACCGACTCCTTTTTGTCTTTCGAATCTAGTACTAGATTCTATGAAAGGGTAGGGGCCAAATAGACCAAGAAAAAAACGCCACTCGGTTGTAACCAAATGGCGTTCGCGTTCGTCTATACAGGTAAAGGGAATTTCGTTACTTAAGAATGTAGACCTTGACGGTACGACGGCCAAACTGCAACGCTTGTTGACGCGTGTCAAAATGCAGGTCGATGCGGTTGCCTTTGATCGCACCGCCGACATCGCAGGCCACGCCGTAGCCGTACCCTTCGATATACAATTTGGTTCCCAGCGGAATCACGCTCGGATCGACCGCCACGGTCCCGTGACCGGTGATCGTACCCGTCGCCGTCCGTTCACCCGGCATCGAATAAGCGGATGCGGACATGTTTATCTCGCGGGAAGCCGTAAAGTTGGCGCCGCTCCGGCTCGCGACCACGATCGGACGGGTCTTTGTGCCATAAGCGACCACTTGGTTGACAGGCTGTTGTGCCACCTGACGATCTTGTTTGCGATCGACCTCTTTACCATTTTCAAAGAAAACGGTCGTCTTGATCGTCGCTTTCCCTTCCACACCGGATGTCAGCACTTTTTCCGTGCCCGTGTACAGATTGGCATCTGGCTGGCGTTCGGTCTGAAAAGGTATTGCTTCTTCTCTCTCCTCGACCTTCTCCGTGCGGCGTGTGATCACGATCTGATCACCGCTTTTCAGCGAAGATTGCGGGTCAAGATTCACTTGATCGGCTTCGTGCAACTGGATCTTCTGCGCTTGTAGTACGTCTGCTACCGTATGTGCTTGCGTGAGCAGAGCGAGCGATTTGTTCGCTCCGTCTTGTATGGTAATTGCGAGTGCATGTTGAACTTGGATCGTAGTCCCCTCTTGTAGCGCGCTTGTTGCTGCAGGTTGCACCAAGTCTTTCTCGCCTACTTCAATGCCCCGCTCTTTCAACAATTCCCCAACGGTGCCGAACTGAAACCCTTCGAGAGTTTCCGTCTTTCCATCTACATCGAGCGTAATCGTTTTATAAGCGGATGCAGCTGTCGTACTGCCGGCAAGCAGCAGGACCGCCGCAGCGGCAGATAGGCCAAAGACAGACTTCCGGTTGACCTTTCGCACCCAACCACCTCTTTCTGTCAATTTTCCCCTGATTCAGGAAAATTCCCCACATTCCCTGTTGGACAAAGAAACTGGAATCAGTATAACTCGTCTTTTCCAAGTTGGCAATGGGGGGAACTGGAAATGTCTGAAAGTTGCTACGATTCGACAGGATTTGAGCGATTTGCCGGATCGTACGTGTCGATCGGCGGCAAGGTCGGCAACAGCTCCTGCGCATCAGGCACACTGTAAACGGTAAAGTCCATTTGCAGCTTGACCAACAGCGGACCGGTCGGTTCAGCCTTGACGTTGGCAACCGCCGCCAACTGTTCGAGAAGCGGCAGCGGGTTGTTGACAAATTCCACCCGCGAACCGTTCGGGTAGACGACCGCCGTGCCATCCGGGATGCCGAGCACCTCTTGGATGTTCGGGTTTGCCCCTTCGATCATCACGTCGGCACGGTCGAGGTCGAGCACGGTGATCGCTTCTTTTGAACCCGCCTTGCCCGCCGCATAGCGGTTGGTCGCCTGCTGAATCTCCAGGTTGGCGATGTCCAAGTCGTGCTGGGATTTGAACAAGGGCGCTTGCGAGCGGATCATTTCCACCACGCGGTTGTAAGCGTCTTCCGTGTAGATCGGCGTACGGTCGCGCAGCAGCGGTGTCGGCAACAACGCGTCCCAAGCCACTTCGTGCAAAGAGGGTTGCGTAGGCGTCACATCCGTGCGTGATTCTTCCGAGGGCACGGTCTGTGGTTCGGTATCAAAATGCCAACGCGTGACGGAGATCAAACGATTCGTTCTGGCAAAAAGTTCGAGGAACGTACGGACTTGCGGGTATTCGCCTTCCAGTTCAAGCTGCACGTGCTCCTCCTGAAAGGATGTCTGGTCAGAAGCGGCGGCCGCTTTTTTCTTGTCGGACGTCTTTTTCTCCGCTTGCTCTTGGGGCTCGCCTGCAAACGCGAGCTTGCGAATCATCACACCGGAGTCGGCCTCCTGTTGACGAATCGCTTTGAGCAGCCGCGATTGTTCCAACGAGACGGGCACCTGTTCCGCCATCAGCAGCTTTTCCGCATCGGTCAGCGGGGTGGGCAACGGAATCTTTTCCAAGCGGGCGACGCTTTTCTGAACGGTTTGCAGTTGCTTTTCCAACGCCTCTACTTCTCGTAGCTTCGGTACGAAAACAGAATATGCAAGTAGAATGACGACAAGAACCAACAAGAGAGAAGCGAGAATCGCCCACTGCTTGGGTGTGATCTGGTTCCATTTCATCGGGGGTTCGCTCCTCTCACTCTTGGATCGGTTGCAATCGTATGGTTAGATCGGCGCTAAACGGCGTCTCTTCTTCGGTTTGCGCATCGGAGCGGTCGATCTCGGTGATCTTTACATCTTGCACCCATGGCTCGCGACGGAGCAATTCCGCATAGTCGGCGATCACGTCGATCGATTCGGCCTGCACATTCATCGTCAGCGCACGCTGGTTCGCCTCGAGCGTCGCCTCTGTCACGACGGTGATCGTCGAGAGTTGAGCCGCGACGCGGTCGAGCATCTCGCCGTACCTGCGCTCTTGATGCTGCAGCTGTTCGATCGTTTTCTGATACTCTTGCAACTTGCGCAGTTCCGGAGAGACGGTTCGTTCGGCCACCATCACCGTTTTGTCCGCTTGGGCGCGGTCGAGTTGCGCTTGCGTGGTCGCGATGTCGGCCGCCAAACTCAGGTAGAAAAGCACCGGTGTGATCAGAGCGGCCAAGATCAGCACGATCGCGCCGATCAGGATCGGCAGGCGGTAGGTTTCCAGCGGAGTTCGTCTTGGCAGGAGGTTGATTTCCAACGCTTACACCTCCTTGAGCGCGAGGCCGATCGGGATGGCGTACTGGCAGAGCATCGCGCCCGCTTCGCGCACCGACTCGTCCAATTGCAAGTGCGGAAACGGCAGCGCGAACACCATCAGCCCGGACAGTCGCTCGCTGAGCAGATCGGCCAGCACGCCGGAGCGCGGCAGGACCCCGGACAGGATGATCGTGCCGAGCGCCGCATCGCGGTTGTTCAACGTATAACGGAAAAAGTTCAAGGAACGTTCGATCTCATAGGCCAAATCATTGGTGTACGAACGATAATCGGTGTTTTCTTCCAAGAAGGTCAGAATATCCAACACATTCAGCGGCTTGCTACGCTCGCGGTCGATCTTGTACTGGTCCAACGCCATCGGGATGTTGCGCGTGAACTTCAACACATCACCGTGAAAAATATGGATGTCGGTCGCATCCTCGGAGACGTCGACGAACATAAACGTCTGTCCGTCGCTCTCGTTGCACAACGTGCGAAACGCGCGGTGCAAAGCGAGTGCCCGAATGTCGACGGAGGTCGGCTTCAACCCGGCGCGAGTGGCCGCTTCGACAAACGGGTCGATCGCCGCTCGCGAAGACGCGATCAACGCGACCTCCGCTTGCGGCCCCTGCGGTTCGGGCTCGGTCTTTTGCAACGCCAGCGACACGTCCGCTTCGTCCCCTGCAGGCAACGTCGCCGTGACGGGTCCAAGCTTGACCACATCGTAGATCGGGTCTTCAAACGGCAGGTGGATCGTGTTTTGCAATTCAAAATCGATCACTTTGCGCAGGCCGGCCGTCGGCAGGTCAGGCAGTTTCAGTTGGCGGATGACGACAAACTGACTGGGGACGACCAGGTTGACTTTTTTGCTGCGGATGTTAGCGGATTGGAGCGAGTTTTTGATCAGTTCGACCAGCGTGTCGAGCTGCTTGATTTTGCCCTCCGCCATCACTTCGGACGGTACCGCCGTCTGGACGATCTCCTGTAGATGATAGCCGTCACGCCGCTTGCTCACTTCGGCGAGCAACAGGCGACGGTCGGTGATTTCCAAACCGAGTGCGTGGTCGGATCGAATTCCCAGCATCAGGGCCTCCCCCTTTCGTTTCTCTGTTTCTGGCTATTCGACGGTGCTGTCGGCGGCGTCCAGTTGGTCGAGATCGACGGTGATGCGCCCGGCCTGTTCACCGTCCGGCACCGCCTGTGCCCCCCACCCGTTCGCCGTAAGCACGCGTGAACCGTCGGCGGCGGCATCCGTTTGCAAACAAACTTGTCCCGCCGTACTTCCATACGTCTCACAAGGGTCCTCCGCCGCAAATTGGCGTTCGAACTCCTCCGGCTCGTTGTAATAGTAATACAGGGCGATCTCCATCAACTTCTGGGCTTCAAACTCCGCCTGCACCGCTTGCTGATGCCACACCGATTGTGTTTGCTCCTGTTGCACGACCAGCCACAAGCTGCCGAACAAAAGCCCCGAGATCACCACGGCGTACATCACCAACAGCAAAGCGGAACCTCGCTCCGATGTCCACAGTCGCCTCATGATCTATCGCCCCCAATCGTAGCGGCTGACGGCGGTGGTCAGCACCACTTGCTCCGGTGTGTCGTCCGCTCCGACGGTGACGCGAAGCGTATAGCGCAGCGGGTCGCTCGAGTCTTGCTCCACCTCTACCGTCGCTTGCTCGGACAAGCGGATGCGCGTCCCCTGCTCGTTGAGGTAGTCAAGCGCCGTTCCGTTCGCTGCGTACACCACCTGCTCAAGCGGCTCCAACCGCTTGACGAGGGTGACGGCACCACTCGTGTCGACCTGTACCGCATGGCGCACATCTTCACTCAGATGGCGGATGATCGTCGCTGCCTCCTCCCCGTTGAGGGAACGGTCGTTCGTCGTCCGGTACGTGTCATAGTTAAAGGAAAGAAACGACACGATCGACCCGAACACCAGCCCCATCAACACGCAGACGGCCAGCAGTTCCAACAGCGTAACACCGCGCTCCTCGCTCCATCTCCTCGCCAGTCGCTTCACGGCGCCTCCCTCCTTCGTACGACCGTCTCCAGCATCACCGGCTCCGGGCTGCCCGGCATCTGTACCGTAACGGTCACCTGTACCAGATCGGGAATTTCCACCCCATCCGTTTCGGCAAAAGGTGTCGTGGTCAGGGAGTAGGTCAGGTCGGTCACCACCTCGATCTGCTCTTGTGACACCGCACCGTCCCGTTCCACGAACCCTTTTGCCTGATCGAGGATGTCTTCGGCCAGCAGGACCCCTTCGTTGCGAGTCTGGCTTTCCACATGGACGGCCAAGGCGGTCGTGCCAAGGCGCATCACCGGCAACGCCACCAACGTCAGGATCACGACCGCCGCCATCAGTTCAAGCAACGTCAACCCGCGCTCTCCCAACCGGATTCGCATTCGCACGACCCCCTTTTCCCTTCAAAATCAGTTGCTCAATACAGGTGCATGTACCACTGCCAGATGTCCTGTCCATACGCCCATGCGCTCAACGTTCCGAGCAGGATGAACGGCCCGAACGCGATCGACTGACGCGGCTTGATCTTGCCCGCCCACTTCAGCGGCAAGCCGATAACCGTGCCCCAGACGCAGGAGAGAAACAAAGCGAAAAGCACCGCATCCCAACCGAGCCCCAGCCCGATCAAGGCAAATAACTTGATGTCGCCGCCCCCCATGCCGTTCGGCACCAACGCCAGCAACGTCAGCACCGCGCCACCCAGCAGAAAACCGGCCAGATAAACCCACAGCGGTTGCGGATGAATCAACAGCCGCAAGAACAGGATCGCAACCAGCCCCGGGTAGGTGATCTTGTTCGGCATCAGCTTGGCGCGCAGGTCGGTCAACGTCACCGCCAGCAGGAACAGAAACAGGACGACGATGACGAGCGTCTCCCACATCAGCCCACCATGAACGACGACAAAGGTCAGCACCAGCGCCGCAGTCCCTTCTCCCATGGGATAGAGCTTGGAGATCGGCGTTTGGCAGGTGCGGCAACGCCCGCGCAACAAAACCCACGACAGCACCGGAATCAGATCGCGCCACGTCAGACGCGTCTGGCAATGCGGACAGTGGGAATGTTTGGGGTCGAGCACTGTCTGCCCTTCCAGTGTACGAAACGCGACAACATTTAGAAAAGAGCCAAGAAACAGAAACAGAACGAAAAAATAGCCGATCAGCCAAAAAGGTTCCATGTTTGCCTCACTAGAGCAACTGCGTGGGACAGGGGGCCCCACGCAGTTTGCAGATTGATTGTCTGACTTCCTGATGCGTTGCGTGCAAGATTAGGTGGTGGTGTCTGCTTCGGTATCGACCGTACCTTCCGAATCAAACGTGACGGTACCGTTGTTCTCGTTAAATTCATAGGTTCCGACCGCGTCCCCGTTGCTGTCCAACAACTCCAGGGTATCTTCAACCTCCGTACCCAAGACGTCATCTTCAAGCCCCAGTTCCAAATCGATTTCCGTCAAGTTGTACTCCGCATCGGTCGTGTCCGTTTCAGTCGCATCGACGTTGTACGTCTGGTTGAACAGCGCACGCTCGCGAATCGCTTGCGTCATCAACGTCGCGTTGGTTTCATACGTCGCCTGCTCCGCTTGGTCTCGCGAGTCGACGATCGCCGGGATGCCGATCGCGGCGATGATCCCGAGGATGACGATGACGGCCAAGAGCTCGATCAAGGTGACGCCTCGTTGGTTTTTGATTCGTTGACTGATCAGTTTGCGAATAAGTTCCATGATTCCCCTTACCTCACTTTGCTTGTCTTAGTTTTTCACACTGCGGTACATCTCGAAGATCGGCGCGATGGCGGCGGTGATGATCACACCGACGACGACGGAGAGAATCAAGATCATCAGCGGCTCGATCATCGGCCGCAACTTGTCGACCGTCGTCTCCACATCCGCTTCGTAAAAATCGGCGATTTTGCTGAACATCCGGTCCAATTGTCCCGTCTGCTCCCCGATCGCCACCATCTGGGTGACCAGCGGCGGGAACATCTTCTCCTGTCGCAAAGGCACCGAGATCAAGCTCCCTTCCCGCAAAGAGTCCCGCGCCCCGCGCAACGCTCGAGCATACACTTCGTTGCCGACGACGTTGGCGGCGACGGTGAACACCTGTAGGGTGGGCACGGCACTTTGCAGCAGCGTGGCGACCGTGCGGGAACAACGGGCAAGCGCCGCTTTTTGAAACAGCGGGCCGAACAGCGGCAACTGCAGTTTCAGCAGGTCGAACGAGTAGCGCACGCGGTCTTTTTTCAACGCCAGACGAGCGGAGATGAAAAGCAATACCAGCGCGATCAGGTACCAATGCCAGTACTGCACGAGATGCGCGGATACGCTCATCACGAGTTTGGTCATCGCCGGCAGTTCGCGTCCGCTGCGGCTCAGGTTTTTCACGAAGTTCGGAATC
>DASTWJ010000223.1:0-41354 GCA_035776695.1 Bacilli bacterium | reverse complement strand
CATCATCGTTGTGATCAACATCATCGCCGGTTTCATCATCGGTGTTGCGATGAGCGGCGAAACGATGAACGATGCGATGTCCACCTACACGTTGCTCTCCGTCGGTGACGGTTTGGTATCACAGATCCCGGCGCTGTTGATCTCGACGGCGACCGGTTTGGTCGTCACCCGCGCCGCTTCGGACGGCAACTTCTCCGACGACCTGACCAAACAGTTGCTTGCTTATCCGCGCATGCTGTATGTCGTTGGCGGTGCGATCGCCCTGCTCGGCCTGTTCACGCCGATCGGCGTGCTCCGTACATGGCCGATCGCAGCGGCGTTGATCTACGGCGGATTCCGGATGCAACGTTCGGTGGAGATCGAATCGATCCGCGAAGAGCAGATGGAAGAGGAGAACAAGCACGAAGAGGTGCGCAGCCCGGAGAGCGTGATCTCGCTGATTCACGTCGACCCGATCGAGTTCGAGTTCGGGTATGCCTTGATTCCGTTGGCTGACGTCAACCAAGGCGGCGACCTGCTCGACCGCGTCATCATGATCCGACGCCAATGTGCGCTGGAGATGGGGCTGGTCGTGCCTGTGATTCGCATTCGCGACAACATCCAACTGCGTCCCAATGAGTATGTGATCAAGATCAAGGGGAACGAAGTGGCTCGCGGCGAACTGTTGCTCGACCACTATCTGGCGATGAGTCCGGGCTATGACGACGAATCGATCGTCGGCATCCCGACCCAAGAACCTGCGTTCGGACTCCCGGCGGTCTGGATTGCAGACAACATGCGGGAACAGGCGGAATTTGCCGGCTACACGGTGGTCGATCCACCGTCGGTCGTCGCGACGCATCTGACGGAAGTATTGCGCAGTCATGCAAGCGAGTTGCTCGGTCGTCAGGAGACCAAGCAGTTGATCGATTCGGTGAAGGAACACTACCCGGCGCTGGTCGAAGAATTGGTTCCGAACGTGATGACCGTCGGCGAAATTCAAAAAGTGCTCGTCAACCTGTTGCATGAAAAGATTTCGATCCGCGACCTCGTGACGATCATGGAGACGCTCGCCGACTATGCGACCTACACCAAAGACCCGGATATTCTCACCGAGTATGTTCGACAGTCTCTGGCGCGTCAGATCACCAACCAGTTCAAAGGTGCGCAAGGTCCGGTTCAGGTGATCACTTTGGGGCCGAGCGTCGAAAAACTGGTGGTCGACAACATTCAAGCGACCGACCAAGGCAGCTACTTGGCGCTCGACCCGCGCCTTTCGCAACAGATTTATCAGAAGTTGGCGGAACAGGTGCAGAAGCTGACGGCGATGGGACATTCGCCGGTCTTGCTCACATCGCCGAACATTCGGATGCATGTGCGCAAACTGATCGAGCGCGTGTTGCCTGACGTCGCCGTACTTTCCTTCAACGAATTGGATTCGACGGTTGATGTACAAAGCGGAGGGGTGGTGAATCTGTAATGCTGGTCAAACGCTATGTGGTCAAAGAAATGCCGGAAGCGGTGGCGATGATTCGCGAGGAACTCGGCAAAGACGCGGTGATTCTCTCGACGAAAAAAGTCCAGACGCGCGGCTTTCTCGGACTTTTCTCCAAAACGCATATCGAAGTGATCGCGGCGGCGAACGAGCAGGAGGACAAATCGCAACGCCCAACGGCGCCTCAGGTCTCGGTGACGCAGAAAACACCGCCGCAAGCACCGGCTAAGCCGACGCCACCTGCTCCGGCGGCTGCTACGGAATCTCCCGTTGCCCCGGTCTTCCCGCGTCAGGCGGCGATGGGGGCGTACCGACAGGCGCGTACTCCCATGCCGGAAGCGAACCCCGAAGCGGATGCACGCGACGCCGAACAGCCGATCGTGCCGCCGCGGGTTGAGTTCCCGCGTGTGGAGACGGAGTCGGTCGCAGAACTCAAGTCGGAGACCAAGACGCGACCGAAGATCGAGAAGAAGGAACCTGCTGCTGCCACCGCACCGGTGCAAGAAGACGTGTTAAAAGAGGTGCAGGAGTTGCGTGCCTTGATTCGCACCTTCGTCAACTCGTCCCACAACCCGATGCTGCCGGAAGCAGTCACCCGCGTGAGAGAGCAACTTTTGGACCGCGAGTTGGATCAAGAGGCGGTCGACGAGCTGATTGAACGCGGAATTCGACATTTTCAGCAAGTTCAAGAGATTGACGAGCAGGAATTTCGGCTCATTTTGACAAATTTTATTAAAGAGGAACTGGATCAGTTGGAACCGCCCTCGCAATTGCAGCCTGAAACGCGGATCGCCGCCTTCATTGGACCGACCGGCGTGGGCAAGACGACCACGATCGCCAAGTTGGCGGCGGAGCAAGTGCTGACCAAAGGCAAGAAGGTCGGCTTGATCACCACCGATACCTATCGGATCGCAGCGGTCGAGCAATTGCGAACATATGCCAACATCCTCAATGTTCCGCTTGAAGTGTGTTATTCACCGGAAGACGTCAAGCGTGCGCTTGACAAATTTGACGATCGCGACCTGATCTTCGTAGACACGGCTGGTCGCAACTACGGGAACGAGTTGAATGTAAAAGAATTGAATTCTTACCTGCAAGTGCTCCAGCCGGATGAAACGTACTTGGTGTTGGCTTTGACGACCAAGCCGTCCGACCTCAACCGCATCGTAAGCAATTTTGCACAGGTGATGATCGACAAACTGCTGTTTACCAAAGCTGATGAGACGGAGGCGTACGGTGCGATCTACAACTTGACCGCTCGTCACAAGATCCCGCTGTCCTATCTGACGATCGGTCAGAATGTGCCGGATGATATCGAAACGGTGTCCACCGGCAAATTGTCCAGTTTGATTGTGGGAGAGAATTCGTATGCATGATCAAGCCCAACGTTTAAGGTCGATGGTCGCTCAAAGTCAGACGCAAGGTGCGAAAAACACCAAGGTCATCACCGTCACCAGCGGTAAGGGGGGCGTCGGCAAGTCCAATTTTACCCTGAATTACGCACTTGGATTGGCGAAGGAAGGGAAGAAGGTCGTCATCTTGGATGGCGACGTCGGGTTTGCCAACATCGACGTCTTGATGGGGGTGAACCCGAGCAAAACGCTGGCCGACCTGATTCGCAAGCAGGCCACGTTGCAGGACATCCTCGAAACCGGTCCGCTCGGCGTACAATTTATCGCCGGGGGCTCAGGCTTTCAAGATCTGCTCGACGTGCAACCCGAGCAATTTGAGTACCTTGTCGAGCAACTGGCGACTCTGCAAGGGCAGGTCGACTATGTGCTGATCGACACGGGGGCGGGCTTGAATCAACAGACGTTGCGTCTGATTCTCGCCGCCGATGAGGTGTACGTGGTGCTCACGCCGGAACCGACGGCGATCACCGATGCCTACGCGTTGATCAAGATGGTCGCCAACCGCGACCCGGCCACTCGTTTGCAACTGGTGATCAACCGGGCGTATTCGGCGGGGGAAGGGCACGAGGCGGCCGACAAGATCTCCCTGGTCGCCAAACGCTTTCTGGAGTTGGACGTGCCGACGCTTGGCATCGTGCTCGACGACCCCAATGTGACGAAATCGGTGAAGAAGCAGACGCCGTTTCTGATCTCCCATCCGGAGTCGACGGCGTCCCGCAGCATTTCGAGTATCGTCAACGCACAACTGCACAACCGCATGGAAGAACATGCAACCAAAGGGATGAAACAGTTCTTGCACCGCATGGTGCGACTGTTTCGATAAAGAATTGAGGGATGTTTGACAGGATGAACCCGATTAAAGTACTCGTCGTCGACGATTCTGCACTCATGCGACGCATTATCAGCGATCTTCTCAAATCGGACCCTGGCATCATCGTCGTTGGCACAGCTAAGAACGGTCAGGAAGCCATCGAGATCATCCCGAAACTTCAACCGGACGTTTTGACGCTTGACATCGAAATGCCGGTACTCAACGGTCTCGAAGCGCTGCCGATGATTTGGCGCAAATACAAGATCCCCACCATTATGCTCTCGTCTTTGACACAGGACGGAGCGGAAGCGACAATTCAAGCATTGGAACTCGGAGCCTTTGATTTTGTGGGCAAGCCGTCCGGGTCGATCTCGCTCGACCTCGCCAAAGTGGGGGACGAACTGCTCGCCAAAGTGAAGGCCGCCGCCAAGAAGGAACAAATAGTCAAAAGCACGCATTATTTTAAGCCTTTGCCCAAACCGATTCCCGCACCGCCCAAACCGGTGCCGACCGGGAAAAGAGTACATGAGATCATCGCCATAGGCACTTCGACCGGCGGTCCGCGTGCTCTACAAGTGGTCTTGTCCCACCTGCCAGCCTCCTTGCCGGCTCCCGTCGTCGTCGTGCAGCATATGCCGCCGGGGTTCACGAAGTCGCTGTCTCAGCGACTCGACCACCTGTGTCAAGTGCGTGTGCACGAAGCGGAAGACGGGCAAGTGTTGGAAGAAGGGCATGTGTATATCGCTCCGGGGGACAGACACATGCGCGTCATCGAGACAAAACCCGGACTTTATCAGATTCGCCTCGGCCTTGAGCCGCCGCTTGGCGGTCATCGTCCGGCCGTGGACGTTCTGTTCGACTCGCTGGCCGAGCTGTCGTCCGTTCGCTTGCGAGCGGCGATCTTAACCGGCATGGGAGGCGACGGGGCGAACGGCATGGTCAAGATCAAGGCCCAAGGGGGGCTGACGATCGCGGAAGCCCAAGAATCGTGTGTCGTGTTCGGAATGCCGCGAACGGCGATCGCCAAAGGGTGCGTCGACGTCGTGGTACCGCTCGATCGCGTAGCAGACGAATTGAAGAAGCCGTGGAAACGCTAGGAGGTGTCGGGAAATGGACATGAATCAATATCTTGAGATGTTCATTGAGGAATCAAAGGAACACTTGCAGGCGATCAACGATCACCTGCTGGAACTGGAACAAGCTCCTCAATCACTAGACATTGTCAATGTCGTGTTTCGTTCCGCTCATACCCTGAAGGGGATGGCGGCGACGATGGGGTACGAAAACATGGCACATCTGACGCATGAGATGGAAAACGGGCTTGACCTGATGCGCAACGGCAAGTTGGAAGTCACGGGTGACGTGATGGACGTGCTGTTCCGCTGTGTGGACAACTTGGAAGGTCAACTGACCGCCATCATCGAGTCCGGCTCGGATGCGGGTGTTGATTTTCAACCGCAAGTGGAGCAGTTGAAGCTGCTGGTCGCCGGCAAACCGCTGACGGCAGCCGGGAACGGTTCCGCACAAACGGAGAACGTTGCGACTGCGGAAGCAGCCGGTGCTTCGGTTGGTGGTCTGGATTTTAACGAATATGAAGCGACGATTCTCCAACAGTCGCATCAAAACGGTTTCTCTGTTTATAAGATTACGATTCGTCTCACCGAAAACTGTCTGTTGCGTGCTGCTCGCGCCTACATGGTTTATGATGCCTACGAGCGCGTCGGCGAGATCATCAAGTCGGAACCGCATGTGGAAGACTTGGAGCAAGAGAAGTTTGACAAGGAGTTTGTCATCGTTCTCGTCTCGCAAAAAGAGGCCGATACCTTGAGGACGATCGGTCTTGGCGTCTCCGAAGTCGGCGAAGTGGAAGTCGTAGCCGTAGAGACTACGTCGGTCGCAAGCGCAGAAGTGGCTGCGGCGGCAGCACCGGCAGTCACAGTAGCACCGGAAGCGAAAAACGAGCCGCAACCGGACAAAGCGGCCGCTCCGAAACAAGCGACCAAAGCCCCGGCTCAACAAGAAGGCAAGAAGATGCAACTTGGCAAATCGGTTCGCGTCGATATCGAGCGCCTGGACGTGCTGATGAACCTGTTCTCCGAACTGGTCATCGACCGCACGCGTTTGGAACAGATCGCCCGCGATCTTGGCAACCCGGATTTGGTGGAGACGGTGGAACATATGACCCGCGTCTCGACCGACTTGCAAAACTTGGTCATGACCATCCGGATGGTGCCGGTCGAAACGGTCTTCAACCGCTTCCCGCGCATGGTGCGCGACTTGGCACGCGATCTCAACAAGAAGATCGACTTCGTGATTCGCGGTCAGGAGACCGAACTGGACCGCACCGTCATCGACGAGATTGGCGATCCGCTTGTGCATCTGCTGCGCAACTCGCTTGACCACGGTTTGGAGTCGCCGGATATGCGAAAACAACGCGGCAAAAGCGAAGTCGGTCGCGTCGAGTTGGTCGCTTTGAACTCGGGCAACCACGTGTTCATCGAGATCACCGACGACGGCAACGGCATCGACCGCGACAAAGTGCTGAAAAAAGCGATGGACAACGGCATCGTCGATGCGTTCGCCGCAGACAACATGACCGACGCGCAAGTGTTTGATCTCCTGTTCCACTCCGGCTTCTCCACGGCGGACAAGATTTCCGACGTCTCCGGACGCGGTGTCGGTCTCGACGTGGTCAAGACGAAGATCGAATCGCTGGGCGGTCGCGTCGTGGTACAGTCGACGCTCGGCGAAGGCACCAAATTCTCCATTCAATTGCCGCTGACCCTGTCGATTCTGCCGGCGATGCTGGTACAAGTGGCAGAAGAAAAATACGCGATTCCGCTCTCCTCGATCATCGAGACGGCGATCATTCGCAAAGAGGACATCAAGAAAGTACACAAGCAGGCGGTGATCGACTTCCGTGGTCGCGTGGTGCCGCTTTTGTATCTCGAAGACGTCTTCAGCATCCCGCGTGAAGAGAAACAGGATCTCGAAGAAGAAAACGTGGTCATCGTACGCAAAGGCGACAAGATGGCAGCGATGGTGGTCGATTCGTTTATCGGCCAGCAGGAAGTAGTCTTGAAATCGCTGGGCAAGTATTTGACCGGCGGCGTAGTGGCTATCTCCGGGGCGACAATCCTCGGCGACGGTCAAGTGGCTTTGATCATGGATTGCAATGCTTTGATTCAATAGAGGAGGGGAACGTCCCATGTTGGAACACAAAGATATGGTGGAAGAGATCAAGGTGATCGTCTTCCGTTTGGTGGATGAAGAGTATGGGGTGGAAGTGAACCAAGTTCGTTCCATCGAGAAAATGCAAAGCATCACACGCGTTCCCCGCACGCCGGAATTTGTCAAAGGCGTGATCAACTTGCGCGGCGTCGTCACGCCGATCATCGAACTGAAGACTCGTTTCAACCTCGGGGAAGAGGCGTACACCGATGCAACCCGCATCATCATCGTAGCGGTCGATGACATGGAAGTCGGTCTGATCGTCGATGCGGCCAACGATGTTATCGATATCCCGGTCAACTCGATCGAACAGCCGCCGGCCGTAATCGGCGGCATCAAGGCGACCTATCTGCGCGGAGTGGCGAAGTTGCAAGATCGCCTCTTGATCATGTTGAATCTGGACAAGGTGCTCTCCAGCGAGGAAATTCATGCGATGTCCGCGATGGAGCGCTAGTCCATGGAAGACCAGATCAAGAATCTCGGCGAATTCCAGCTGAGCGTTTTACGGGAAGTCGGCAACATTGGAGCAGGGCATGCGGCAACCGCCCTCTCCAACATGTTGTCTTCGGAAATTCAAATGAACGTGCCGCGCGTCTCCGTCGTCGCATTTGATGAGATCGCCGAAGTGGTCGGCGGGGCGGAGAAGTTGGTGATCGGTATCTTCCTTCGCGTGGAGGGCGAGATCCCCGGCAGCATCTTCTTCCTGCTGGAGCAGGAAAGTGCCAAGCGATTGGTCTCCGGTATGGTCGGGGCCTTTGCCGATGAGAGCGAGGAAGAGTTTTCGGAGATGGAGATTTCCGCGTTGCAGGAGATCGGCAACATTTTGGCAGGCTCCTACCTGTCCTCGCTGGCCGATTTCACGCAAAAGGAAATGTCGCCGACTCCGCCGGCACTCGCTGTCGACATGGCCGGTGCGATCCTCAGCATCGCTCTGATTCAATTGGGGCCGATGTCCGATTTCGCACTCGTCGTCGACACGGAATTCCTCCAAGGCGATAAAGAGATCGAAGGGCACTTTTTCCTGTTGCCCGACCCGGGCTCTGTGGAAACGCTGTTCCGTTCCTTAGGGGTTGAACTGACATGAACGTAATACGTGTGGGGATGGCCGATTTGAATATCGCCTGCGAGCCCGACTCGTTGCGCACGACGGGCCTCGGCTCTTGTGTGGGAATTGCGCTGTTCGACCCGCAGACGAAAGTGGCGGGCTTGGCACATATCATGTTGCCGGCTTCCAACCAGATCGAGGAGAAAAATCGTCCGAAGTATGCGACGACGGCCGTGCCGATGCTCGTCGATCTGATGGTGCAACAGGGGGCAAATCGCCGACGTCTGGTCGCCAAGTTGGCCGGCGGAGCGCAGATGTTCACGTTTGCCGGGCAGAGTGACCTGATGCGCATCGGCCCGCGCAACGTGGAAGCTGTCAAAGAGGCGTTGGCGCAGTTGACGATTCCGATTCTGGCGGAAGACACAGGTGGCAACTGCGGCCGCACGATCGAATTGCGAAGTGCGGACGGATCGCTGGAGATCCGAACCGCCAAGCAAGGGGTGTCCGTGCTCTGATGAACAAGCGTGAGCAAGGAATGGAAGGGCAAGTGTTGTTGGCTGTGATCGGCTTCTTTTTCTTCGGAGTCTTGAGTCTGGTGGCAGGCAATTCGATGCTGACCAGCGTGACTCGCGCTGTGATCGGGATGATCGCGCTGTTCGGCCTCGGGTTCCTGCTCCGTTTTGCCATCTATCGGTTTGTCGGAAATCCGGAACCGAAATCTGATTTGCGCGGGAAGGTGGTTGACCTCGTTCTGCCTGCCGAAATGATTCCGAAACATGGGGGCAACCGAGAACCGGAAGCATCGGGCGAACTGACACAGCAAGAACAAGCGGTCGAGCAACAGGCGATGGCGGAAGAGTTTGTGCCGTTTGAGCGTAGCAGCTACCAACCCAAAGACGTTGACGATGAAGAAGCAAAACGAATGGCTAAAGCCTTGCGTCATCTTGAGGAGTAAGCGTTAAAAGGTGGTGGAACAGATGCAGGAACTGATGCAAAGCGAGCCGGGCGTCTTGTGGACGCGCTGGCAACAGGAACCGACAAAAGAAACGCGAGACTCGCTCGTGCTCGCCTACCTGCCGCTGGTCCATAAAATCGTCCGCAAAATGACGAGCGGGTGGAGCCGCACCTTTTCACAAGAGGACCTGGTCGGAATGGGGACACTCGGGTTGATGGAAGCGGTCGAACGGTTCGACCCGTCCAAAGGCTACGAGTTTGTCACATTTGCCACATGGCGCATCCGCGGGGCTGTGCTCGACGGTCTTCGCAACTTGGATTGGGTGCCGCGCTCCTTACGCGAAAAGGCAAAACAGATTGAAACCGCGTACGCCTTTCTCGAACACGCCCATCTGCGTTCCGTCAGTGACGAAGAGGTGGCCGAGTATTTGGGTCAAAACGTGCATGAGTTTCAGCAAGTGGTACATGAGCTCTCCATCTCGCCGCTGGTATCGCTAGACGGACTGGTGCAGAGCGAGGAGGGGGACAGCGAGGTCAGACTGTTCGACCGAATCGTCGATCCGGATGCGCCGCTCCCCGATGTGCAGCTCGAAAAGCAAAACGTTCGAGACATTTTGACCGGTGTTTTGGATCGTTTGCCTGACAAAGAGCGACTCGTGATCACGCTACATTACTACGAAGAGTTTACATTTAAAGAAATAGCAGAGATTCTGGAGTTATCCTGTTCTCGGGTATCGCAATTGCACACGAAGGCGATTTACCGCCTGCGTGGAGCTTTAAGCCGACGGAAGAAAGAGCTGAGAACATAGGGGCGCTTCGCACAGGGAGGCTTTTACGATGGCGGTCAAACAAGAAGAGCTCGTCTGGTGGGTGAAAAACAGCAGCGTCACGGTGGAAGATGGGGTTTACGCCTATCTGACCATCAGTGATGCCGTTTTGCAAGAGCAAGAACTCCCCGAACTCGGTTTTGAAAGCTTATCGGAGTATCTGCGCCAGCATGGTGTAACGAACGGCATCGACTTGATCGCATGCCAGCAAATCGTACTCAATCCGCGTGCGTTTGGCGGTGTGAAAACGAAGGTCGCATCTGGACAGGCTCCGAGCAACGGTCAGGATGCGCAGATCGAAGTGATGATCGATTCGGCGAACGAAGAGGCGAAAACGCCGACCGTGCTTGAAGATGGTCGTGTCGACTTTTTCAACATCGGCATCGTTCGCACGGTACACAAAGGGCAGATTCTCGCCCGCAAGACACCTACTACCGTCGGTTTGCAGGGCACAGGGGTCAACGGGTCCCCGATCTTTCCGAAGCCGGGCCGTGATGTTCGTTTGCCGATCGGCAAAAACACGGTGGTCAGCGAAGACGGCTTGCTGTTGCTCGCTGAAACGGATGGACACGTCTCGTATAACCCGCGCGAACAAAAAGTCAACGTGTTTGACGTGTTTGAAGTCCAAGGAGATGTGGATTTCGCCGTCGGGAACATCGATTTCCTCGGCAACGTGCTAATCAGAGGTAGCGTGCTGCCGGGTTTTAAGATCGTCGCGGCGGGTGACATCGAAGTGGCTGGCAATGTCGACAGCGCGTTTTTGGAAGCGGGCGGTGACATTGTCATTCGCGGCGGCGTTCAGATGCGCAGCAAAGGGTTGATCAAATCGGGCGGCACGGTTCGTGCGCGCTTTTTGCAAGCGGCGAACGTGGAGGCAGGCGTCGATGTGATCATTCGCGACAGCATCATGCACTGCCACATCTCCGCGGGACGTTCGGTTCTGCTCGAAGCGAAAAAGTCGGTCATCGTTGGCGGCTTGGTGCGTGCCGGGGAAGAGGTGCGCACGAGAACGCTCGGCTCACCGATGGCCACGCCGACCGAGGTCGAAGTCGGCGTGCATCCGCACTTGCGTGTCGAAATGGGCCAAATTCACGAAAGATTGAAAGCACTTCACGCAAACATCGAGAAAACGAAAAAAGCGCTCGCGTTGTTGGACAACATGGCGGGTGTCGGGAAACAGCTTCCCCCTGACAAAGAAGCGTTGCGACAAAGCCTCTCACATACGTCGAAGCATTTGATGCAGGAAGAGGAAGACTTGATGTTGCGCCGTTCTGAAATCGAAGCGACCTTGCTGGATACGGCGCTGGCTAAAGTGTATGTTTTTGAAGTGATCTATCCCGGGTTGAAAATCACGCTGGGTCAACATGTCTCCTACATTCGTGACGCGTACCACGGATCGGTGATCTACGGCATCCAAGATGGCGAGATCAAAGCGAACAGCGTCTCGATGGTGTAACCGCAGGCGAGGGGGAGTCGATCATGTCACTGAAGAATCTGGAATTGCAAGTGGCTTTGCCGCGCACGGTGGAAAACAGCCGCATGCAGCAGCAACTCCAACAGCAATCCGCTTTGCAAAACGCGCAGGCTAGGGAAGAGATGACCCAAGACGCACGCAGAACGGAACAGTCGGTGACCGATTCGGAAGAAAGTGCTCAAACCGCCTTGCGCGATCGTCAAGGAAAAGGGGAGCAGCAGCGAGAAGCCGATCACAGGCGTTCGGTGCTCCCTTCCGCAGAGGAAGCAGAAACCCCGCATCCGTATAAGGGGCATCGTCTCGACATCAAACTATGAGCGCCACAGGCCCCCGGATCAGCAGGACGGGGTACGAAAGTGAGGGGCGACACAACAGATGGAACAACTGTATCTATACGTAGCACTGGTCGGTGTCGCGCTCGTTTTATACGGGTTGACCCGCACCCGTAGCAAATCGGAACCGAACCAACCGACCGTAGCACCCATCCGGCCGACCTCAGCGCCTCTTTCAGACGATCAAGAACTGAAAGAGGCGCTAGAGGCGTTTATGAACGAGCTGGAAACGGACAACGCTCGTTTGCTCGATTCGTTTGGCAAACTGCAAGTGGAATACAAGCAGACGATCGCTGAGCAGACCCGAACGATTCACGATCTGGAAGCCCGTCTGTACCAAGCGGAGCAAAAGCTGACAGACACGACCGCACAATTGCAGGTGTTGCAAGAGCAGGTCGACACGTTGGAACGGGGAACAACAACCGACTTGCTCAATGCCGAGGAGGAGGCGGCTCTTCAGGTGACTCAGTTTGGCGGAGCGGACGTTCAGGCAGAGTCGACCGACATGAGCGAGCAAGAGGGTGCGAACAGGAGCCAAGACTCGCCGCCGCCCGCCTTCGCTTTTTCCGACAAATACGCCCGCGTCGTCGAGTTGTCCCAGCAAGGGTTGGAGCCGGAACAGATCGCTCGAGAGACGGGAATCGGCCTCGGAGAGATCACGTTGGTGCTCGGGCTGGCAAGGAGGGAGGAGAGCTGATGTCCACTCGTCCTTTTTTTCTAGGCATCGGGGCAGGGCTGATCGCTGCCACGCTGGTGTTTGCCGCCGGTGATGCGCTGCAGCCCGCTCCTCAACCGGAAGCGACCCCGCAGACCCCCGGCCAAAAGACAGACGAGTCCGACTGGCAGGAACAGGCGAAGCAAGCCGGGCTGCTGCTGCTCACCCAAGAGCAGTTGGATCAAAAACTGGCCGCCGCCAAACAGGGAGCGGCGCCGAAGCAAGAACCTGCAAAGCCGACGTCAATCTATGTCTACATCCTGCCGGGGATGGGAACGAACGATGTGGCTCGTCTGTTGCAGGCGGCCGGCGTCGTCGAGGATGGCAACCGCCTGATCGAGCTGCGATCCGAGCAGGAAGACCCGATCCGCGCCGGCATGTACGAACTGCAATTCAAGATGGACCCGGCCGACGTGCTTCACAAGATCACGACAGCGCCGAGCGAGTGACGAGGAACAACCGGGAGCGACACACACGACTCGGTTGTTTTTTTCTTGGAATCTCTTGCATATGCCTGTCCCATATGGTATAGTAGCTATCGGTATAACAACCACACACGTTACCCGACCTTTTCGAAGGTGCTCCCGCTGACAGTCGGAGTGTCGAGGAGGGTTGACGGTAACGGAGGACAAAAACCATTGAGAGGAGTTGAAGATACATGGCGATCATCTCCATGAAGCAACTGTTGGAGGCGGGCGTCCACTTCGGTCATCAGACTCGTCGTTGGAACCCGAAGATGTCTCGCTACATCTTCACCGAACGTAACGGCATTTACATCATCGACCTGCAAAAGACGGTCAAAAAAGTTGAGGAAGCGTACAACTTCGTACGTGAACTTGGCGCAGAAGGCAAGAGCATTCTCTTCGTCGGCACCAAGAAGCAAGCGCAAGATTCCGTGAAGGAAGAAGCGGAACGCGCTGGTCAATTCTTCGTCAACCAACGCTGGCTGGGCGGTACCCTCACCAACTACTCGACCATCCAAAAGCGTATCGATCGTCTGAAACTACTGGAAGCTATGGAAGAAGACGGCACTTTCGATGTCCTTCCGAAGAAGGAAGTCATCGTTCTTCGTAAAGAGATGGAACGTCTCGTCAAGTTTCTGGGCGGGATCAAAGGCATGAAAGATCTGCCGGGCGCACTCTTCATCATCGACCCGCGCAAAGAGCGCATCGCTGTTGCGGAAGCTCGCAAACTGGGTATCCCGATTGTCGCAATCGTTGACACCAACTGCGATCCGGACGAAATCGACTACGTCATCCCGGGCAACGACGACGCAATCCGCGCTGTCAAACTGCTCACCTCTAAGATGGCGGACGCGATCCTGGAAGGCAAACAGGGCGAGCAAACTGAATAATCACATTCAGGCAAAGGGTGGCCTTAGGGTGTAAGAGCCCCGAGGTCACCTTTTTACTTAGCTGTAACTCGTGCTCGGAATGGGCATGATACGAATTGAGGAGGCGACACGAATGAGCATTTCTGCTGCACTGGTAAAAGAACTGCGCGAGCGCACTGGCGCTGGCATGATGGACTGCAAAAAAGCACTGGTCGAAGTTGAGGGTGACCTCGAAAAAGCGATCGACTTCCTGCGCGAAAAAGGTCTGGCCGCTGCTGCGAAAAAAGCGGGCCGCATCGCTGCGGAAGGCGTGGTAGAATCCTACATACACGCTGGCGGTAAAATCGGCGTTCTGCTCGAAGTCAACTGTGAAACCGACTTCGTTGCGAAAAACGACGGTTTCAAGGAATTCGTCAAGGATCTGGCTATGCACATCGCTGCTGCAAAGCCGCTGTTCCTGGTTCGTGAAGAAGTTCCGACCGAAACCATTGATCACGAAAAAGAAATCCTGCGCCAACAAGCGCTCAACGAAGGCAAACCGGCTCAGATCGTCGACAAGATGGTTGAAGGCCGTGTTTCCAAATACTACAAAGAAGTCTGCCTGATGGAACAACCGTTCGTCAAAGACTCGGACAAGACCATCGAGCAACTCGTCAAAGAAAAAATCTCGACCATCGGCGAGAACATCAACATCCGTCGCTTCGTTCGTTGGGAAATGGGCGAAGGCCTTGAGAAGAAGTCCGACAACTTCGTAGAAGAAGTGATGAACCAAGTCAAGAAGGACTAATCTCCTTCCGGACACGAGCAAGACAGGGAACACGTTCCGTGTTCCCTTTTTTAAAGTTTTTGGCAGGAATTGAGAATTCCTTGTCGAACAACTAAGAGGTAGAAAATTGAGGGGTGAATCCTGTAATGGTGAACGACCTGTTGAAGAATCTTGACGAGCGCATGGACAAGGCACTCGGCAACGTGAAACGCGAATTCGCAACCGTTCGTGCGGGCCGCGCAAATCCGGCGATGCTCGATCGCGTTCAAGTGGACTACTACGGCACACCGACGCCGATCAACCAATTGGCAAACGTCTCCATTCCGGAACCGCGTCAACTGGTGATCCAACCGTGGGACAAATCCGCACTGGCGGATATTGAACGCGCGATCATCAAGTCCGACCTCGGCATCACGCCGAGCAACGACGGTAGCGTGATCCGTCTGGTGATTCCGCAGTTGACCGAACAGCGTCGCAAAGACTTGGCCAAACAAGTCAAGGGTCTGGCCGAAGACGGTCGTGTTGCGGTGCGCAACATCCGTCGTGATGTGAACGACGACCTGAAGAAAGCGGAAAAGAACGGCGACATCTCGGAAGACGATTCCCGCCGCGCGCAAGAAAAAGTGCAAGCGACCACCGACCGTTTCATCGGGGAAATCGATAAATTGCTCACGGCTAAAGAGCAAGAAATTTTGGAAGTATAAGCACCGTCGACCCCCCTTGTTTAGAGGGGGGTTATTTTTGACGTGGGGGACATCGTAATGGTAAGGCGACTGATCCAACTATTTCGTAAAAAAGCAGATGTTCCGACCGATTCTCACGGCCTTGTGCCAGACGCCGTGCCCAACCATGTGGCGATCATTATGGATGGCAATGGGCGCTGGGCAAAACGTCGCGGCTTGCCGCGTATTGCGGGACATCGTGCCGGGATGCAGGCCGTTCGGGAAATTACTACGGCGGCCGACGATATCGGAATCAAAGTCTTGACGCTGTACGCTTTTTCGACGGAGAATTGGAAACGTCCCGTCGAGGAAGTGGATTTTTTGATGCGCCTGCCGGAAGAGTTTCTGCGGTTGGACTTGGAGACGCTGATCAAGCGCAACTGCTCCATCCGCATCATCGGAAGCGCCGAGCAACTGCCGGAATCGACGCGCCGTGTGGTGCTTGACGCCCAAGAGCGAACCAAGCACAACACCGGGCTGATCCTCAATTTGGCGCTGAATTACGGCAGCCGCATGGAAATCGTGAACGCGATCAAAAAAATCGCCTCCGACGTAGCAAGCGGTCAATTGGACGTCAGTGAGATTGAGGAAAGCACCGTCAACGAAGCGATGCTGACCCACGGCTTGCCCGATCCCGACTTGATGATTCGCACCAGTGGCGAAGTGCGCCTGTCCAACTTCCTGTTGTGGCAGTCGGCTTATACCGAGTTGTGGTTTACCGACGTGTTTTGGCCGGATTTCAAACGGAAAGACTTTTACGAAGCGATTCGCGCGTACCAAGGGCGCGGCCGTCGATTTGGAGGCCTGAAGGGGTGAGCCTATGCTCAAACAACGAGTGATCACCGGCCTGTTGGGCGGTGCCGTTTATTTAGCTGCCACCTGGTATGGCGGCATCCCATTTGCATTATTGGTTGCGGTACTAACGGTTGTCGGGTACAGCGAACTGGTGCGGATGAAAGGCTTGCCTCGCCTGTCGCTTCCGGCGGTCTACGGGTACTTGCTGACGCTGTTTTTGTTGCTCGGTTCGACATTTGTTGTAACCAAGTCGAGCTGGGTCACGTCAGATCAAGTGTTGATCCCGTTTTTGCTGTTTGCGCTGTTCGGCTTTTTGGCCATCAGCGTGATCTCCAAAAACAAATACACCTACCAAGACATTTCGTTTCTGTTTGCAGGTGCCTTGTATGTAGGACTACCGTTTCATGCGGCGCTGTTGTTGCGCGTCGATCCCCAGCGGGGGCTGGCTTATTTTCTCTTTGTGCAAGTGGCGATCTGGGCGACCGATACGTTCGCTTATTTTGTCGGGCGGGCAATCAAAGGTCCGAAAGTCTGGCCGGCGATCTCGCCGAACAAGACGATCTCCGGCACGGTCGGCGGCATCGTAGGTGCGATGGTCGTCGGAGCGGTGTTTGCACAGGTGATGGATCTGGCTTGGGGCCCTTGGATTTTGCTGGCTGCCGTTTTGTCGGTGGTCGGTCAATTGGGGGACTTCGTCGAATCGGGGCTCAAGCGCTCGTTTGACGTGAAAGACTCCGGCACGCTGTTGCCGGGACATGGCGGTGTGCTCGATCGCTTCGATTCGATCTTGTTCGCAGCACCCGTCGCCTACTACGCCATTCTCTGGCTGATGTAGGGATCCTTTGACAGATGAGGTGACTTCATGGTTCGCAGGCTGGCTATTCTCGGCTCGACCGGTTCGATCGGTACGTCGACGCTCGACGTGGTGGCCGAACATCCGGAAGCGTTTCAGGTGGTCGGACTGGCAGCCGGGCACAATCTCGACCTGCTCTTGCAGCAGATCGAGCAATTCCGCCCGCAGATCGTGCGGGTGGCGACCGAAGAGGGCGCCCAACAGGTGCGCAGTCGCTTCGGTTCCTCGGTCGAGGTATTCGTCGGGGACGAGGGCAACGTCGCTGTAGCGACACACCCCGACGCGGACGTCGTGCTGACGGCGATCGTCGGAGCATCCGGCCTGTTGCCGACGCTTCAAGCGATCAAGGCGGGGAAGACGATCGCGTTGGCGAACAAGGAAACGCTCGTCGCCGCCGGGCATCTCGTCACGGCGCTGGCCAAGGAGCAAGGGGTGGCGATCCTGCCGGTCGACAGCGAGCATTCGGCGATTTTTCAAGCGTTGCACGGCGAACGCCACGTCGATGTCGAGAGGATTATCGTGACGGCATCGGGCGGGTCGTTTCGGGACAAGACCAGAGAGGAGATGCGTCGGGTGTCGGTACGCGACGCCTTGAATCATCCCAACTGGTCGATGGGAGCGAAAGTCACAGTCGATTCCGCGACTTTGATGAATAAAGGGTTGGAAGTGATCGAAGCCCATTGGTTGTTCGATCAACCGTATGATAAAATTGACGTGTTGGTTCATCCGGAGAGCATCATTCATTCGCTGGTCGAGTTTGTGGATGGATCGATGGTGGCGCAGCTCGGCGCACCCGATATGCGGGTGCCGATCCAGTACGCGCTGACCTATCCGACCCGTTTGCCCAGTTCGATCAATAAGCGATTGAGCCTGGTGGAGACGGCGGCCCTTCATTTCAGGGCACCTGATTTGGAGCGTTTCCCGATGCTCGGGTTTGCTTATGACGCAGGGCGCACGGGCGGCTCGTTGCCGACGGTGCTCAACGCGGCGAACGAAGTGGCCAACGGCTTGTTTTTGCAAGAAAAAATCGGCTTCCTCGACATCGAGCACATCGTGGGACAGGTGATGGACAAACATACCGTTCAGTCACACCCGTCGCTCGAAGAGGTGCTTGCAGCCGACGCTTGGGCGCGCCAAATCGCCCGGCAAGTGGCGGAGCAACTCGCATAGACTTGTAACAGTTCGGATCAAGCGTGCGAAAGCTGAATACAGGAGAGTGTACGATATGCTGACTCATCGTTCCCAGACCCGTCCGGTCATGGTGGGCAACGTCCAGATCGGCGGCAGCGATACTGTCGTCCTGCAATCGATGACGACGACGAAAACGGCCGACGTCAAAGCGACGGTCGAAGAGATTCTGCGTTTGGAAGAAGCGGGCTGTCAAGTCGTTCGCGTCACCGTCAACAACATGGAGGCGGCGGAAGCGATCAAGGAGATCAAGAAACAGATCCACATCCCGCTGGTCGCCGATATTCATTTCGACTACAAATTGGCTCTGAAAGCTGTGGAAAACGGCATCGATAAAGTGCGCATCAACCCCGGCAACATCGGGAAGCGCGAAAAAGTGGAAGCGGTCGTCAAAGCGTGCAAGGAGCGCGGCGTACCGATCCGCATCGGCGTCAACGTCGGCTCGTTGGAGAAGCATATTCTCGACAAGTACGGCTACCCGACGGCCCAAGGCATGGTCGAGAGTGCCGAATACCATGTCGGCATCTTGGAAGAACTCGGTTTTGAAGACATCATCATCTCGTTGAAATCGTCCGACGTGCCGATGGCGATCGAGGCGTACCAGTTGGCGGCGAAGCGTTTCCGCTACCCGCTGCACCTCGGCATCACCGAAGCGGGCACTCTGTTCTCCGGCAGTGTGAAAAGCGCCGCCGGTCTGGGTGCATTGCTGGCCCAAGGCATCGGATCGACGATGCGCGTCTCCTTGAGCGCCGACCCGACGGAAGAGATTCGCGTCGGTCGCGAACTGCTCAAGACGTTCGGGCTGTTGTCCGACGCCGTTACCCTGATCTCCTGCCCGACTTGCGGCCGCATCGAGATCGACCTGATCTCGATCGCCAACGAGATCGAGGAGTACTGCTCCAAGATCAAAGCGCCGATCAAAGTCTCGGTGCTCGGTTGCGCGGTCAACGGCCCCGGCGAAGCGCGCGAGGCGGATATCGGTATCGCCGGCTCTCGCGGCGAAGGTCTCTTGTTCCGTCACGGCGAGATCATCCGCAAGATTCCGGAAGAGATCATGGTCGAGGAACTGAAGAAGGAAATCGACGCGCTGGCGAAACAGTACGAACTGACCGGCTCGTTGAAATAACGAAACGGATCTGGAAAAAGTCTCGGGTTTGTCCGAGGCTTTTTCTTTTTCTTCCTTTTCCTTCATTCCTCTTTGAGTTTTGCCACGAAATACCGTAAAATAGAGAAATCATGCAAGCGAGTACAACTTTGGATATGGAGGAACTTATATGCGTCAGAACAAGATGCTGCTTCCCACCTTGCGGGAAGTGCCGAAAGAAGCGGAAGTAACCAGTCATCGACTCATGCTGCGCGCCGGCTACATTCGCCAGCTCGTATCGGGGGTTTATACATATCTGCCACTCGGCTTTCGAGTGTTGAAGAAGATTGAGAACATCGTGCGGGAAGAGATGGGACGGGCCGGGGCACAGGAATTGCTGTTCTCCGCGCTGCAACCGGCTGAGCTGTGGCATACCACCGGCCGCTGGGACGATTACGGCCCGGAGTTGGTGCGTCTGAAAGACCGTCACGACCGCGACTTCGTGCTCGGCCCGACGCACGAAGAAGTGATCACCGCCTTGGTGAAAAACGAGATCAACTCGTATAAGAAATTGCCGGTCACCTTGTACCAGATTCAAACCAAGTTCCGCGACGAGCGCCGTCCGCGCTTCGGCCTGATGCGCGGTCGCGAATTCGTGATGAAGGATGCGTACTCCTTCCACGAGAATTGGGAGAGCTTGAACGAAGAATATGACAACATGTACAACGCGTACAACCGCATCTTCTCCCGCGTCGGCTTGAACTTCCGTCCGGTGGAAGCGGATGCCGGAGCGATCGGCGGCAGCGGTCGCACGCAGGAGTTCATGGTGATGGCCGATGTCGGCGAAGACACGATCGCCGTGTGCTCCAAGTGCGACTACGCGGCGAACTTGGAAAAAGCGGAAGCGGGCGAGTACCCGGCTGCCGGTCTTGCACCGTCCGATGAGGCGCCGGCTTACGAGCGCATCCACACGCCGAACGTCAAGACGATCGACCAACTGGTCGAGCATCTGGGCATCGAAGCGGCCGGCTTCTTTAAAACGCTGATCTACTTGGTCGACGAAAAGCCGGTCGCTGTCGTGCTTCGCGGCGATCATGAGGCGAATGAAGTCAAGATCAAGACGTTATTTGAAGCGCGTACTGTCGATCTCGCCAACGATACGACGATCGAGCGTTTGACCGGCTCGCCGGTCGGTTTTATCGGACCGGTCGGGATGAAGGACATCCCGGTCGTCGTCGACAAAGCGGTTGCCCAAGCGGCATTTGGCGTTGCGGGTGCGGGGGAACAAGACTATCACCTGCAACATGTCGTACCGGGTCGCGACTTCGCCTTGGAGCAGGTGGCCGATGTGCGCAATGTCGTCGAAGGCGACCGCTGCCCGAACTGCGAAGCGGGCACGATCGAATTCTACCGCGGCATCGAGTGCGGGCACATCTTCGAACTGGGGACAAAATACTCCACGCCGATCGGAGCGACCTACCTCGATCCGGCAGGCAAGAGCCAAGACATGATCATGGGCTGCTACGGCATCGGCGTCTCTCGCGTGATGGCGGCGGCCGTCGAGCAATGCCATGACGACAACGGCATCATCTGGCCGGTTGCGATCGCGCCGTTCCATGTCCATCTGATCCCGGTCAACGTCAAGGACGAAGGGCAGATGAAGATGGCCGAGCAGATGTACAACCGCCTGCGTGAGCAAGGCGTCGAAGTGCTGCTCGACGACCGTGACGAGCGTCCGGGCGTCAAGTTCAAGGACTCCGACCTGATCGGCTTGCCGGTGCGCGTCACCTTCGGCAAGCGTTCCGGCGAAGGGATCGTCGAGTTCACCGTGCGCAAGACGGGGGAGCGTCAAGACATCTCCTTGGAGCAGGCGTACGAAGAGATCATGGGCATCGTGATGGGGCAGTAAGCGACCTTACCACGAACCTTTTTCCAAAAACGATTGTTGAAAAGTCACGTTGTCGAAGCGGCTCGGTCTTGGTGCAGGAATGGATCAGACCGGGCCTGCTTCCTTCTCGTGACCTTCTGTTTGCCTGGACGAAACCGGGAGAGGAGAACCTCGGGCGGTGCCGGTGTGAAACGGGAGGGATGTGCATGGTCACGTTGATCATTCCGGCGTACAACGAAGCGGAAAACATCGAACGTGTGCTGGATGTGGTGGTGCCAATGTCCGATTTCCAACAAATAATCGTGGTGGATGACGGGTCGACCGATGCAACTTATGCTACAATCAAAAAGTATCCGGTGGACGTGGTTCGACACGACACCAACCGCGGCAAAGGAGCCGCGATCTGGACGGGTCTGCAAGCGACCCGCACTCCTTATCTGATGCTGCTCGATGCCGATTTGATCGGCCTGCAGCCGTCGCATCTGCGCTCTTTGCTCCGCCCGGTGCTGGAGGACGGGGCGGATATGTCGATCGGCTTGTTTGGCGTCGGTCGGTTTGCCACCGATTGGGCCCAGCGCGTGGCGCCGCATCTGACCGGGCAACGGGTAATGCGCCGGGATGTGATCACGGAGTTGCCGCTGATCGAACAGACGCGCTACGGCTTGGAAGTGGCGTTGACGCGCCATGTGCGCAGGCAAGGCTATCGGATGTCGGAAGTGTTTCTCGACGACTTGACGCATCGGATGAAAGAGGAGAAGCTCGGGTATGTGCGCGGCGTACAGGCCCGCATGCGGATGTATTGGGACATTTTACGCGTCCTGATGCGCCGGTAAAATGTGAGGAATACGGAGGGGGAACACCCATTATGAGTCTGGTAGAATCCAATGGGACTCGTCTCTCTTTTTTTTGTGAACGAGCGGGGCTGAAGGATCAGGAGGCGCTCGACGCGCTGGCGGAGGGGCAATTGATCGACAAAGCGGTCATCTCGACGCAAGCTCGTTCCGTCGCCGCCAAATTTCGCCTGCCGAATCGGGTGCCGGTCGCTGTTTATGCACGGGTGCAGGATGCGTTTCGGGCGTTTTTTGCCGAGTTGGCGCGGCAGGTGGACGTGCGATTTGAATATGGGGCGGCGGAAACGGATGTGTTTGCCCGCATTCAGGAGTATTGGGCGTATGCGGTTGATCAGGTACTGGGGGAAGACCAGTCGTTAAAAGGCGAGCTGAAAGCGGCTCGCTTGGAGATGGCCGAGCGCACGTTGCGACTGGCCGTGACTTCCGACGTGGTCGTCTCTCGCGTGCGTCAGAAACAATATGATGAGAAGATTGCCCAGTGGCTGCAGGAGCACTTGGGTCTGTCCGTTCTCGTGCAGGCGTTTGCCGATGTCGCTCGTCTGTCGGAGGAAGCGGAGAACTTCCGCTCGCTGATCGAGGAGCAGGACCGTCAGGAGATCCAACGAGCGGCGGCTGCGGCGGAGGAAGAGCGCAAGATGATGGCGGCGAACGGCGGTGGCAAGGGCGGGAACGGCAAAGGTGGCAAGGGCAACGACGGCCCGCCGCCGGAGCGCGTCGAGCTCGGGCATCCGATCGAGGAGCCGCCGACCCGCTTGAAGGAGATTCAGGATGAGATGCGCCGTGTAGCGGTGCAGGGTCGGATCTTCTCCGTGGAAAAGCGGGAGTTGCAATCGGGGCGGACGCTGTATACGTTCAACATCACCGATAACTCGGACTCGATCTCTTGTAAAGTGTTCTCCAAAGGGGACAAGCAGATCGACATGCTCAATCTGCTCAAAGACGGGCTGTATTTGAAAGTGCGCGGCACGGTGCAATTTGACACGTTTGCCAAAGAGCTGGTGCTGATGATTCAGGACATGATCGAGGTGCCGAAACCGACGCGCCAAGATCGTTCGGAGAAAAAGCGCATCGAGTTGCATGCCCACTCGCTGATGTCTTCGCTCGACGGGGTCATGTCGATCAAAGACTATGTCGGACAAGCGGCGAAATGGGGCCATTCGGCGGTGGCGATCACCGACCACGGGGGCGTGCAGTCGTTTCCGGAAGCGTATGCGGCGGGGCAGAAGAACGGCTTGAAGGTCCTGCTCGGCATGGAGGCGTACGTCGTCGACGATGGCGTGCCGATCGTGTTGAACATGGAGCCTGACGTAGACGAAATCCGCATCGACGAGAACACCGAGTGGGTCGTGTTTGACACGGAGACCACCGGTTTGAACGCGGCGGAGAACACGATCATCGAGATCGCGGCCGTCAAGATGAAAGGGCGCGAGATCATCGCCGAGTGGACCGAATTGGTCGACCCGGAAGTGCCGATCTCCGCGAAGATCACCGAGCTGACTCATATCACCAACGACATGGTGCGGGGCAAGCGCAAACTGGCGGACGTGATGCCTGATTTCCGGGCTTTTGTCGGGGATGCGGTCTTGGTTGCGCACAACGCCGATTTTGACATGGGCTTTCTCCGAGCGTGCTCGAAGCGGCACGACTTGGAGCCGTGGACGAACATGGCACTCGACACGCTGCCTCTTGCTCGCAAGCTATATACGATGAAGAGTTACCGCCTGGGCTCTTTGGCGAAAAAGTTCGATGTCGATCTGGTCAACGCTCACCGAGCGCTCGACGATACGGTGGCGCTGGCGAAAATCTTCCAATATATGCTCAAGGATATGGCGGAGGCGGGGTATGGCACGCTACAGGATCTGAACCGCAATGACGGGGAAGTGGACTATGCCAGCACGCGTCCGTTCCATGCGACGATCTTGGTGCAGAACAAGACGGGCTTGAAGAATTTGTACAAGTTGGTGTCCGAGTCGCACACGAAATATTTTCACCGCGTACCGCGGGTGCCGCGCTCGCTGATCACCAAGTACCGCGAAGGGCTGTTGGTCGGTACCGCTTGTATGCAGGGTGAAGTGTTTGACTCGATCCTGCGCGGCAAGACCAAGGAAGAGATCCGCGACATTGCGGAGTTCTACGATTATTTGGAGATTCAGCCGCTGGCGCATTACAAGCCGCTCCTGCTCAACGAGTCGGTCGCCTCGTTGGAATCGGTCAAAGAATACCACCGCCTGATCCTCGATGTCGGGCGATCGCTGGACAAGCCGGTCGTCGCGACGGGGGATGTGCATTTCCTGAACCCGGAGGATGCGATCTATCGCCAAGTCTTCCTGCAGGCGCAAAACGACCGCACGGCGAACGACCAGCCGCCGCTCTACTTCATGTCGACCGACGAGATGCTGGAGGCGTTCTCCTACCTCGGGCCGGAGTTGGCGCAGCAGGTGGTCATCGACAACACGCACAAGGTCGCCGATCTGATCGAAGAGGTCTCGCCGATTCCCGATAAGCTGTACACGCCGAAGATCGAGGGCGCGGAAGACGATATGCGCAACATGTGTTACGACAAGGCGCGGGAGTTGTATGGCGACGAACTGCCGACGATCGTTGAAGAACGGTTGGAGAAAGAGCTGACGTCGATCATCAAGCACGGGTTTGCCGTCATTTATTTGATTTCGCATAAGATTGTCAAAAAGTCGCTCGACGACGGCTATCTCGTCGGGTCGCGGGGGTCTGTCGGTTCGTCGTTTGTCGCGACGATGTCGGAGATCACCGAGGTCAACCCGTTGCCGCCGCATTACCGCTGCCCGTCTTGTAAGCACAGCGAATTTATCGCGGACGGTTCGGTCGGTTCCGGCTTCGACTTGCCGGACAAGGATTGCCCGGAATGCGGCACGGCGTATGACAAGGACGGGCATGACATCCCGTTCGAAACGTTCTTGGGCTTTAAAGGGGACAAGGTTCCCGATATCGATTTGAACTTCTCCGGCGATTATCAGTCGCGGGCGCATGCGTACACCAAGGTTTTGTTTGGCGAAGAATACGTCTACCGTGCGGGGACGATCGCGACCGTCGCGGAGAAAACCGCGTTCGGGTATGTGAAAAAGTTCGCGGAGGAGAAGGGCTGGATGTTGCGCAACGCCGAGATGATGCGGCTGGTTTCCGGCTGCACGGGCATTAAGCGCACGACCGGTCAGCATCCGGGCGGCATCCTCGTCGTGCCGGACTATATGGATGTGTTCGACTTCTGCCCGATTCAGTATCCGGCGGATGACAACAAGGCGGAATGGCGCACGTCTCATTTTGACTTCCACTCCATCCATGACAACTTGCTCAAGCTCGATATTCTGGGGCACGATGACCCGACCGTCATTCGGATGCTTCAGGACTTGACCGGTCTTGATCCGAAGAAGATCCCGACGGATGATCAGAGGGTGATGTCGCTGTTCGGCGGCACGGAAGCGCTGACGATGGACCCGGACAACCCGGTCACGCCGGAGCGGATTCGCTCGAAGACGGGGACGTACGGCATCCCGGAATTTGGCACGAAGTTCGTTCGCCAGATGCTCGAGGACACCAAGCCGAGCACGTTCTCCGAGCTGTTGCAGATCTCCGGCCTGTCCCACGGGACGGACGTCTGGTTGAACAACGCGCAGTCGTTGATCCATAAGGGCATCTGTAAGCTGAAGGACGTCATCGGTTGTCGAGACGACATCATGGTCTACCTGATCTACGCGGGTCTCGAACCGTCGTTCGCCTTCAAGATCATGGAGAGCGTGCGCAAGGGTAAAGGCTTGACCGAAGAGATGGAAGAGGAAATGAAAAAGCACAACGTGCCGGACTGGTACATCTGGTCTTGCAAGCAGATCAAGTACATGTTCCCGAAGGCGCACGCCACCGCGTACGTGTTGATGGCGGTGCGGATCGCCTACTTCAAGGTGCATTACCCGTTGGAGTTCTACTCGGCGTACTTCACCGTTCGGGCGGACGACTTCGATCTGGAGATCATGACGAAGGGCTACGATGCGATTCTCGCCAAGATCGTCGAGATCGAGGAAAAGGGCTTCCAAGCGGCGCCGAAGGAAAAAGCGCTGCACACCGTGTTGGAGATGGCGCTGGAGATGACCGCTCGCGGTTTCAAGTTCCTGCCGCTCGACCTGTACAAGTCGGACGGCAAGCAGTTCCAAGTCATCAAGGAGGAAAACGGTCTCCTGCCGCCGTTCGGCGCACTGGCCGGCGTCGGCGAATCGGCTGCCAATTCGCTGGCCGATGCCGCCAAGGGTGGGGAGTTCCTGTCGATTCAAGACTTGCAGGAGCGGTCTCGCGTGTCGAAGTCGGTCATCGAATTGCTAGAGACGCACGGTTGCCTGCAAGGGTTGCCGGAAACGAACCAACTGTCGCTGTTCTAGGGGCTCGGGCCTTAATTTCCAAAGAGTTGCACGTTCAGATATCTACTGCTATAATTGGTATGTGTATGCTACAGAATAGGTTGACGATGAAGAGTGGGGCAACCCACTCTTTCGGTTTATCTGGGTGTTTCGCGAGGGGCAAGCAGAGGGAATACTACCTCTACCGGGTAACGTCTGCTTTTTTACATAAGGAGGGTTAGAATGTCCAAGCGCAAAGTGACAGAGATCATCGAAGAACTTGTAACCCCGATCGTCGAGGAGGAGCAGTTGGAACTTGTCGACGTCGAGTATAAAAAAGAAGGCGCCAACTGGTTCTTGCGCGTCTTCATCGACAAGTCCGGCGGCGTTGACATCGACGATTGCGGTCGAGTCAGCGAGAAGTTGTCCGACGTGCTCGATGAAGTGGACCCGATTGAGAACGCCTACTTCCTCGAAGTATCCAGTCCCGGAGCGGAACGTCCGCTGAAGAAGCCGGCCGACTATGAGCGTTCGATCGGCAAAAACGTCTACATAACCACTTACGAACCGGTTGACGGGCAAAAAGTGTTCGAAGGCAAGCTGGCCGCCTATGACGGCGAGACTTTGACCGTAGAAGAAGCGAAATCCAGCAAGACGATTTCGGTCGAAGCGGTCGCTTCGGCCCGTCTGGCTGTCATCTTTTAATCGACCCACCTCGGAAGGAGGATTCATTGTTTCATGAACACAGATTTTCTCGACGCATTAGAGGCGCTCGAACGCGAGAAGGGCATTGAAAAGGAAGTCCTGATCGACGCGATCGAGGCCGCGCTGATTTCCGGTTACAAACGGAATTTCAATTCGGCGCAAAACGTCCGGGTGGATGTCAACCGCCACACCGGCGCTGTCAAGGTGTATGCGCGCAAAACGGTCGTCGAAGAGCCGACCGATCCGCGCCTGGAGATCTCCCTGGAGGCGGCTGAACAGATCGACCGCACCTACCAACTCGGGGACATCGCCGAGATCGAGGTCACCCCGCGCGACTTCGGTCGCATCGCGGCACAAACCGCCAAGCAAGTGGTCACCCAGCGCATCCGCGAAGCGGAGCGCGGCTTGATTTACAACGCGTTCGTCGATCGCGAGTATGACATCGTCACCGGGATCGTCCAACGTCAAGACAGCCGTTTTTATTACGTAGACCTCGGCAAAGTCGAAGCGGTCATGCCGCTCAACGAAGTGATGCCGACGGAAAAGTTTGTCCACAATGACCGTGTGAAAGCTTATATCACCAAAGTGGAGAAAACCACCAAAGGGCCGCAGATCATGCTGTCCCGCACCCATCCGGGCCTCTTGAAGCGCCTGTTTGAGCTGGAAGTGCCCGAGATCTACGAAGGCGTTGTCGAGATCAAGTCGGTGGCTCGCGAAGCGGGGTACCGCTCGAAGATCGCCGTCTTCTCCCGCAATGAGGATGTCGATCCGGTCGGCGCTTGCGTCGGACCGCGCGGCATGCGCGTGCAGACGGTCGTCAACGAACTGCGCGGCGAGAAGATCGACATCGTCAACTGGAGCGAAGACCCGCAGGTGTTTGTGGCCAACGCCCTTTCGCCGTCGAAGGTCGTCTCCGTCGATGTCGACCTCGAGAACAAAGTGGCGCGCGTCGTCGTGCCGGACTACCAACTGTCGCTGGCGATCGGCAAGGAAGGGCAGAACGCCCGCCTCGCCGCCAAGTTGACCGGTTGGAAGATCGACATCAAGAGCGAGTCGCAAGCGGAGGAGACGGGCTTCCCGCCGGTCGCCGCACCGGTTGACACCGAGCAGGAAACGGCAGAGGAAACGTTTGCCGACGAAGCGGCGATCGCCGATCACTTGGCGACCGACGCCGACGCTCCGGAAGGTCTGGCCGAAGCGCTGACCGAGACGGAAGCGGACGAAGAAGAAGCACGCGACTGAGAGTAAGGAGGGGATCAACCATGCAAAAAAAGGTCCCTCTTCGCAAGTGCGTAGGTTGTCAAGAGATGAAACCGAAGCGCCAGTTGATTCGCATCGTCTACAACCAATCGGCTGGCACCGTAGAACTCGACCCATCAGGCCGCAAGCCGGGACGAGGAGCCTACATCTGCCGCAATCCCGAATGCATGACGCCTGCGCGCAAGAAAAAAGCGCTGGACCGCTCGCTGAAAACGGGCGTGTCCGAAGCGGTTTACGATCAACTCGCCGCCGAACTGGCCGGCGTAGAACCGGAGGGTGCCGATGACTGATCCGATTGTCAACCTGCTCGGCTTGGCGATGCGAGCCGGCAAAGTGATCACCGGGAACGACGCCTGCCTGTCTGCGATCCGCGCTAAGAAAGCGGCGCTGGCGATCGTCGCCGGCGATACGGGAGCCAACGCACGCAAGAAGTACGCGGACAAATGCAAGTACTACGACGTGCCGTTGATCGAAATGATGACCAAGGTGGACTTGGGGATGGCGCTCGGCAAACCGCATAACGCGGTTGTCGTCGTCTCTGATCCCGGGTTTGCCAACCGCATCCGGCAGATGTGGGGGGAAACTAACGGGGGTGAAGCACATTGACCAAACTTCGGGTCTATGAATATGCCAAACAACAGAATATGTCCAGTAAGGAAATCATCGAGATTCTCAGCCGTCAGGGCGTTCAGGTCAACAACCACATGAGCGTGATGGACGGTGAGATGGTGAACAAGGTGCAGAAGTTTTTCAAAGACGTGAAAGGCAACGCACCGAAATCTAACAAAGCAGCAGGTAACTCTGCTGGAGGAGAACGGAGAAATCAGGGGAATATGAGCCAAAACCAATCGAATGATGCGAAAGGGAATCAGGGCCAAGGTCGCGATTATGACGAAATGGTCGACGATCGCGTAGCTTCGCAGCCGCGTTCGCAACGGATTCCGAAAAAGCCGGGCACGACCGGCACCAAACCGTCGGGGACCGGCGGTTCGAACACCAACACCACGAACAACAACCGCGGAGGTGGCAACAGCGGCGGAGGTGGCAACCGTGGCGGCGGCAGCAACAGCGGTGGTGGCGGCAACCGTGGCGGAGGCAACAGCGGCGGAGGCAACAGCGGCGGAGGCGGCAACCGTGGCGGAGGCAATAACCGCGGGGGCAACCAAGGCGGTCGCGGCGGCAACAACCGTGGCGGGAACAACAACCGTGGCGGCAACAACACTCGCGGCGGCGGTCGCGGTGGACGCGGTCGTGGCAACAACCAGGGCGGTGGCGGCGGTCGTCCGCAACCGAAACAGGTGGAATTGCCGAAGAGCATTGAGATCGAAGGGGCCATGACCGTTGGCGATTTCGCCAAACTGGTCAAGCGTGAACCGTCCGAGATCATCAAAAAGCTGCTCTTCCTCGGGATCATGGCGACGATCAACCAAGAGATCGACACCGATGCGATCACGCTGGTGGCCGAAGATTGGGGCGTCGAAGTCAAGATCGTCGAACCGGTGGACGAAGAGGCTGTGGATCTCTTGATCGAAGAGGAAGATCCGGACGACCTGTCCGAGCGTTCGCCGATCGTCACGATCATGGGTCACGTCGACCATGGTAAAACCACGTTGCTCGACGCGTTCCGTCGCACCAACGTCACCGCATCCGAAGCCGGCGGCATCACGCAGCATATCGGTGCGTACCAAGTCGAGCTGAAGGGCAAGAAGATCACCTTCCTCGACACCCCGGGCCATGCGGCGTTCACCACGATGCGTGCGCGCGGTGCGCAAGTCACCGACGTCACGATCCTCGTCGTCGCGGCCGATGACGGCGTCATGCCGCAAACGGTCGAAGCGATCGCCCATGCGAAGGCGGCCGGCGTGCCGATCATCGTCGCGGTCAACAAGATGGACAAAGAAAACGCCAACCCGGATCGCGTCAAGCAAGAGCTGACTGAGCACGGTTTGGTCGCGGAGGAATGGGGCGGCGACACGATCTTCGTTCCGGTATCCGCGCTGAAGGGCGAAGGTCTCGAGGATCTGTTGGAAATGATCCTGCTCGTGTCCGAAGTCCAGGAGCTGAAAGCCAACACGGGCGGTCGTCCGCGCGGCACCGTCATCGAGGCCGAGTTGGATAAGGGCCGTGGACCGGTCGCAACCGTTCTCGTGCAAAACGGCACCCTGCGCGTCGGCGACGTTGTCGTCGCAGGCACCACGTACGGCAAAGTCCGCGCCATGGTCAACGACCGCGGTCGTCGCATCAAAGAAGCGGGCCCGGCGATGCCGGTCGAGATCCTCGGTCTCTCCGACGTGCCGAGTGCCGGTGAATTGTTTGTCGTGTACGATGATGAGCGCAAAGCGAGCAAGTTGGTTGATAAGCGCGTGAGCAAGCAGCGTGCCGAAGCGATTGGTCAGCAGTCCCGCGTCACCTTGGATGACCTGTTCAAGCAGATCCAAGAGGGCGAAATCAAGGACCTCAACGTGATCATCAAAGCGGACGTACAAGGTTCCGTCGAAGCGGTTCGCGGTTCGCTTGAGAAGATCGATGTCGAAGGCGTACGCGTGCGCGTCGTTCACCAAGGCGTCGGTGCGATCAACGAGTCTGACATCATCTTGGCGACCGCTTCCAACGCGATCGTCATCGGCTTCAACGTTCGTCCGCAACCGAACGCGGAAAAGCTGGCTGACTCGGAAAAAGTCGACGTGCGTCTGCACCGCGTCATCTACAACATCATCGAAGAGATCGAGCAAGCACTCAAAGGCATGCTCGACCCGGAATACAAAGAAGTGGTGCTCGGTCGTGCCGAAGTGCGCCAGACGTTCAAAGTGTCGAAGGTCGGTACGATCGCCGGCTGCTATGTCACCGAAGGCAAAATGGTACGCAACGCCGAAGCGCGTGTCATCCGCGACGGTATCGTCATTTTCGAAGGCAAGTTCGACTCGCTCAAGCGCTTCAAGGACGATGCGCGTGAAGTGGCGACCGGCTTCGAATGCGGCGTGACTTTGGAGAAGTTTAACGACATGAAGGAAGGCGACATCATCGAGGCGTTCCAAATGGAACAAGTCAAAGTGGTCTAATCTCGCCTCCTTTTACACAACGTAACGATACGTCACACCCGTTGGCGGAGCAGATCCGTTCGCTCCGCCGGCCGGGCTGACCAAATCTCTGTACCGATGGAGTTGGGTTTTGATGCGAATCGTCAAATGAGCGATGCGTCAGGGTCCAACTTCAACGTGTATGTGAGGGGTCTTGCAATCTGTAACCAGAGGTGAACAAGAATGGCAAAAGTCAGAGTCGGACGTGTAGGCGAGCAGATCAAAAAAGAAATCGTGGACATCTTGCGCCACGATATGAAAGACCCGCGCGTCGGGTTTGTCACGGTGACGGACGTGGAAGCATCCGGAGACCTGCAGCATGCGACCGTGTTCGTTTCCGTACTCGGCAAACCGGAAGAGCGTCAAGCGACGCTTGATGCGCTGAAAAAAGCAAGCGGCTTCATCCGTACCGAGATCGGACGCCGCGTTCGTTTGCGTCGTACTCCGGAACTGCATTTCAAACTGGATACGTCGCTCGACTACTCGACTCGCATCAACGAAGTGCTGCGGGGGATCAAAGAGGGTGACGACAATGAATCCGAATCTGAAACAGGCGTATAAGGCGGCGGCTGATTTCTTCCGAGCGGGGGACAACTTCCTGCTTCTCGTGCATGAGAAGCCCGATGGGGATGCGTTCGGTTCGATCCTCGGCACGGCGCATCTGTTGCAACAGCTCGGCAAGACGTTCACGTTGGTCAACGACGATCCGGTGCCGAACAAGTTTCAATTTTTCCCGCTGGCCGATCGGTTCCGCCTGCCGGAGGATGTGGAAGGGACGTTCGATTGGGTGATCGCTCAAGACTGCGGCGACCGCAAGCGCTTGGGCCGTTCGGGCGAGAAGTTGATCGCCGATGATGCGAAGATCCTGAACATCGACCACCACAAGACGAACGACTTCTTCGGCACGGAGAACCTCGTTGACCTCGACGCGGCGGCGACCTGCCAGATCATCTACAAAGTGGCGAAGGAACTCGAGATGACGCTCTCCCTCGATACGGCGACCTGCCTGTACACCGGCTTGGTCACCGACACCGGCGGTTTCCGTTATTCGAACACCACGGAAGAAGTGATGCTGATCGGGGCCGACCTGTTGCGCCACGGTGTACAACCATACAACATCATCGACAAGGTGATGGAGACGCTGACGTGGCCGCAGGTGCAACTGATCCGCGAAGCGCTGTCCGGCATCGAACGCGACGAGACGGGGCGGATCGCATGGATCAAGGTCTCGCGTGACGTGCTTGAGCGGGTGCAGGCGGAGGATGAAGATGTCGAAGGGCTGATCAACTACCCGCGCAACGTGCAGGGCGTCGAAGTCGGCGTCTCCTTCCGCGATGCGGCACCGGGCAAAGTCAAGGTGTCTTTTCGCTCGAAGTATCTGGTTGACGTGGGCGCAATCGCCGTGGAATTCGGCGGCGGCGGTCACGCTCGTGCGGCCGGTTGTACCGTCGAGGGGACGATTGAGGAAATCGAGCCGCGTGTGATCGATCGCATCAAGCAAGCGTTGCAAGAAGTCGACGTAGCGGAGCCGACGGCATGAACGGAATTCTCGTCATCAACAAAGCGCCGGGCATGACGTCGAATCAGGTGGTCGGTCGTGCCCGCCGCTTGCTCGGGATCAAGAAGATCGGTCACACCGGTACCCTCGACCCGGATGTGACGGGCGTGTTGCCGCTGTGTATCGGCTCGGCGACGCGGGTGGCCGAATACATGCTCGATCAGTCCAAAGCCTACCGCGGCGAAGTGACGTTCGGCTTCTCTACGACCACGCAGGACGCGTCGGGAGAACCGATCGACACGGTGGAGCAGGTGGAACTGACGGAAGAGCAGGTGCGCGTTGCGTTCGCTCGGTTCGTCGGCGACATCCTGCAACAGCCGCCGGCGTTCTCGGCAATCAAGATCGATGGCAAACGAGCCTATGACCTCGCCCGCCAAGGCGAAGCGGTGGAAATCCCTGCCCGCCCGGTCACGATCTACAAGTTGGAGATCGAGGAGATGCACCTCGACCAAGCGCATCCGACCGTCCGCTTCACGGTCGAATGTTCAAAAGGCACCTATGTCCGCACTCTCTGCCATGACATCGGCGTTGCGGTCGGCGTTCCAGCGCACATGTCGCACCTCGTACGTACTCGTTCCGGTCCGTTTGCGTTGGAGCAGGCGGTGACGTTGGAGCAGGTGGAGGAAGCGATGGCCGCCGGGACGATCGGCGAGCACCTGTTGCCGTTGCAAGCGGCGTTGCCGCACATGCCGCAAGCGGCGATTCCGGAAGTTCTGGAGCGTCGGGTGCAAAACGGTCGCGAGTTGACGTTGCGCAAACAGGTGCCCGGCGCGGAAGTCGGGTCGCTGGTGCGAATTGAGACGCGCGGAGGGAAGTTGCTCGCCTTGTATCGCGTCATCGAGATCGCAGGCGGGGAAACCCACACCAAGCCGGAAAAGGTGTTTCATGAGTAGGGGTGAGTAGCATGGAGATCATTCGGATTCAAGACCTGCCCGATGCGGTCGGCAAACAGCCGTCGGTGATGGCGCTTGGCAATTTTGACGGCATACATATCGGACACCAGCAACTGATCTCTCGCGCCAAGGAGATGGCGCAGCGTTTGGGCGTGCCGGCCAGCGTGCTGACGTTCTATCCGCACCCGCGCCAAGTGCTCGGTCGCGGCCAGTACGGCAACCTGTTGACCCCGGTCGATGAAAAAATGCGCGTGTTCAAGGAACTGGGCATCGACATCGTCTATGTGGTCGATTTCACGATGGAATTTGCCGGCTTGACGGCGGAACAGTTCGTCGGACAGTTTCTCGCCAATTTGCAACCGCAGGCGGTGGTGATCGGCTTTGACTACGCGTTTGGGCGCGGGGGCAAAGCGGATGCCTCGCAGTTGAAGGCGTTGGCGGAGGACATCGGGATCATGGTCGACATCGTCGGGGCGGTCAACCGCTACGGGGAAAAGATTTCCTCCACGCTGATCCGTGAGAAGCTCTCTTATGGCGATGTGCGCATGGTACACGAGCTGTTGGGGCGACCGTACGCTTTGACCGGGCAGGTGGTACACGGGGAGAAGCGGGGGCGACTGCTCGGCTTTCCGACGGCCAACCTGCAACCGGGCGACACCTATACGCTGCCGAAAAATGGCGTCTATCTCGTTCGGGTTTTGGTCGGGGAGGACTGGCACACAGGGGTGCTGAATATCGGCACGAAGCCGACGTTTCACGACACAAAGCACCGGTCGCTGGAAGCGCACCTGTTGCATTTCTCGGGGGATCTGTACGACCAACATCTGCGCGTGGAATTTCTCGACTTCATCCGCGACGAGAAAAAGTTTTTCTCCGTCGAGGAACTGGTGCAACAAATCCAAGCCGATGTGCAGGAGGCGCAACAGCGTTTTCGAACGTTTTCCAGCATAACGTACTAGGACGACTGCATACATTTACAGCAATCAGCTGGGGTGTTGATCAACTCGTCCATGTATGATATACTCTTTTAGTGGTTCTTATGGATGTCCTACAGCACCCAACCTCAGCGACACCTTGTTCGTGAGTGAGGGGATGGGACCGTGAGCAACCCGTACGTCGATGAACGTGATGAACGTTTGATGGAATGGTGCCGCGAAGTTGCGCGCATCTGCGTCAGCGACGAGTTCAAGCGGCTCAACCGCGACCTGGTCAAGTTTTATAAGAAGAGCGGCATGGAAGATGTGTTGCTCGTTGCCTTTCAAGACTCCTTGTTCTCCTTGTTCACGGAGTCGGACGGTGACCGCCAAGCCTCGCTTGAGTACAACTAGCGATGCGGGTGATCGTCACTGCCCACGCCAAGCAGCGCCTGCTGGAAGAACGGCAGCGCGGCATACGAGTCGAAGACATCGTGCGGGCGGCTCGGGTGATCCCGGGTGTCGTGCCTGTCGCGACGCGGTTTCGCGGGTTTGTCTCCTATGGAGGCCGGGCGTTTGATATCGTGGCCAAAGACATTGCGCAGGGTAGACTTGTCATCACAATTATCGGCAAATGACACAGCGAACCATGAGCTCGGATCTTCCGACAACACCGACGGGATTCTGGGCCTTGGGGATATATTACTGGAGGTGTATTGAGATGGCACTGTCTCAAGATGCAAAAAACCAACTGATTGAAAACTTCAGAACTCACGAAGGCGACACCGGTTCTCCGGAAGTTCAGATCGCGATCTTGACCAACAAGATCAACTACCTGAACGATCACCTGCGTACGCACAAGAAAGACCATCACTCTCGTCGTGGTCTGTTGAAAATGGTCGGTCATCGCCGCAACCTGCTCAACTACCTGCGTAACAAGGACGTTAACCGCTACCGTGAAACGGTAGCGAAACTGGGTCTTCGTAAGTAATCTTAGCAAGAAGCGGGAAGAATTTCCCGCTTCTTCTTTGTGTAACGATGATTTTTCCGGGCGGAAGAAGGAAATACTGACCAGTAGTGCGAAGTATACAAGGATTTTCTACATACAAGATTTTGGCTCAAGCCCGAAGGAGGCCCTTTTTCTCTTATGCATAGAACGTTTGAAACCACACTCGGCGGGCGTCCGCTGATCCTGGAAACCGGCAAGCTGGCGAAGCAAGCGAGCGGCTCCGTCCTCGTCCGTTATGGCGAGACGGTCGTGCTCTGCACCGTCACCGCTTCGAAAGAACCGAAAGACCTCGACTTTTTCCCGTTGACTGTCAACTATGAAGAGCGTCTGTACGCGGCCGGCAAGATCCCCGGCGGCTTCATCAAGCGCGAAGGTCGCCCTTCCGAAAAAGCGATCTTGGCGAGCCGTCTGATCGACCGTCCGGTGCGTCCGCTGTTCCCGGAAGGCTTCCGCTATGACATCCAGATCGTCGACATCGTCATGTCGGTCGACCAAGACTGTGCGCCGGAAATCGCGGCGATGATCGGTACCTCGGCGGCGCTGATGACCTCCGATGTTCCGTTCGAAGGTCCGATCGCCGGCGTGATCGTCGGTCTCGTCGACGGCGAATTGGTCGTCAACCCGACCGTCGAACAAGCGGAGAAGTCGGAGATGCACCTGACTGTCGCCGGCACGAAGGACGCCATCAACATGGTCGAAGCGTCCGCGCAAGAAGTGCCGGAAGACAAGATGATCGAAGCGATCATGTTCGCGCATGACCGCATCAAGGAGATCATCGCGTTCCAAGAGCAGATCATCGCCGAACTGCAACCGACGAAGCGCGAAGTCATGCTCCACGAAGTCGATGGAGAAATCAACGACAAAGTCCGCTCGCTGGCGACGGACAAGCTCAAAGAAGCGATCCGTACCTTCGACAAGCACGAGCGCGAAGCAAACATCTCCGCCGTGAAGGAAGAAGTGAAAGCGGCGCTGTTGGAGGAGCTGGGCGAAGAAGCGTTCGCCGGGTTCGAGAAGGACATCTCCGAAGTGCTCTACGACATCGTCAAAGAACAAGTACGCGCTTCCATCGTCCACGAGAACATTCGCCCGGACGGTCGTGCGAGCGACGAGATCCGCCCGATCTCCACGGAAGTTTCCGTGTTGCCGCGCGTTCACGGCTCCGGCCTGTTCACCCGCGGACAAACCCAAGCGCTCTCGATCTGTACGCTCGGCGCTTTGGGTGATGCGCAGACGATCGACGGCCTCGGCCTCGAAGAAGAAAAGCGCTTCATGCACCACTACAACTTCCCGCCGTTCTCCGTAGGCGAAGCGCGTCCGCTGCGTGCGCCGTCTCGCCGCGACATCGGTCACGGTGCGCTCGGGGAGAAGGCGATCGAACCGATCATCCCGTCCGAAGAGGAATTCCCGTACACGATCCGCCTCGTCTCCGAGGTGTTGGAATCGAACGGTTCCTCCTCGCAAGCGTCGATCTGCGGTTCGGTTATGGCGCTGATGGATGCGGGCGTGCCGATCAAGGCACCGGTCGCCGGTGTCGCGATGGGTCTGATCGCCGATGGCGACAAGATGACCGTCCTGACCGACATCCAAGGGATGGAAGACCATCTCGGCGACATGGACTTCAAAGTCGCCGGCACCACCAAGGGCATCACCGCTCTGCAGATGGACATCAAGATCAAAGGCATCACCCGCGAAGTGCTGGAACGCGCAATGGAACAAGCGAACCGCGGCCGGATGCACATTCTCGACAAGATGCTTGAAGCGATTGCCGAGCCGCGTGCGGAGCTGTCCAAGTACGCGCCGCGCATCATCCAAATGCGCATCAACCCGGACAAAATCCGCGATGTGATCGGCCCGGGTGGTCGCGTGATCAACAAGATCATCGACGAAACCGGCGTCAAGATCGACATCGAGCAGGACGGTCGCGTCTTTATCGCTGCAACCGACGGCGAAGCGGGCTACCGGGCGAAAGAGATCATCGAAGGCATCGTCCAAGAGGTCGAAGTCGGCAAGCTCTATGAAGGCACCGTCCAACGCGTGGAAAAATACGGCGCGTTTGTCGAAGTTCTGCCGGGCAAAGACGGCCTCGTCCACATCTCCCAGTTGGGCGAATCCCGCGCGGAGAAAACGGAAGACGTGTGCAAAGTCGGCGACAAGATGATGGTCAAAGTCACCGAAGTCGACGCCCAAGGCCGCGTCAACCTGTCGCACCGCGAAGCCCTGCGCGAACTGCGTGGCGAGCCGCCGACGCCGCTGGAAGAAATTCAGCGTCAAGTGCGCGAATCGAAGCGCTCCGACCGTCCGCAACGTCGCGATGGCGACCGCCCGGCCCGTCCGCGTAGCTAGGCTTTTCATCCATACAACGAACCAGAAAGCACCCTAAACCGATTAGGGTGCTTTCGTTTGTCTTTAACCTGAAACATGAAAGGTGTGTGATCGGAATGTTCACATGGATTCTTATTGCGGGCTTGGTGTTTTCGCTTTTGATCAATGGATTTTTTATGTCGAAGAAACTTTGGTTCAAACGGGGGATTGTGGTTCGAAAGATGACTTCTTTTTTGAAGAGAACGGGGAAGAAGTTGGGCTTCATTAGGGGTCTACGAATCATGATATTCTTTTTTTCTTGTTTGCTGATTTTCGGATATACCGATTATCAAGTTTATCCAGCAAAACAAACACAAGTGCAAGGAGGAGGCGTTCCCAGTACCATCCCGAAAAACATCGTTCCGTATACCGAGTCGGTTACCACTCAGGTCACAACGAATAAACCGATCACGAGAATGGATCAACTTCCGGATGGAGTAAGGTCTGTGCCTTCAAACGTCATTGAAGGGAAAGTGGTTCAAGAAGAGACAGTCAGACAAGAGGACTATCTAAAGCTTATTGTCACGGAGCAGAATCTACCTTATATTAGAATGTTTGTCACGGTTACGGTTTCAGTCCTGTTCAGTTTTATTTTGACTCTGCCATTCGGTCATTTCGAATCGTTCAAATTCATGGGGGTGGAGTACAAAGAGCGAGTTCGGGAAAAGGAAAAAGCTGCGGAAGTCGCCGCCAGTACAATTGACCTTGTCATGGAAGCCGAGTTGGCACGTTTGACCGCACTGAGTAGTTTCGCCGGGGTTGATTTAAGCCCCTATATCAAGGGAGGAATCGAGGCAGGGATAGATAAGCAGACCTTATTATTTGAGTGCTTTCAAATGTTCTGTGAGCTTTTGGAAGCGAATTATGGAGCAACAGAGGGCAGAATTTCCGTTTCGGTCGAAGTTGTTCGCGCGTATCGTAAAAAAGTGCCCGATGCGATGTTGGTCCAGATCAGGAACGCCCACATGTACGATGTAGTCGTCAAAGCATGTAAGAAACAACAGTCTGTGTATTGGGAAGTCAATGGCAAAGAATTTTTCTTTGCCATGCCTGTTTTTCTTTCTGAGGAGAGAGAAGATGATTTCTTGCTTGTTTCCATGTACAGTTCCAAAATTCAATTTAATGATTCTGAAGAACAGACGTTTCTTGTTGCCAAGGAGATTATTCTTCAGCACTTGGCGAACTCCTCTCAGGTTGTTGCTGAGACCGCATAAACTCTGATAAAATAAAAGGAAAGGGGGAGTGACTCATGTCTGATCGCAAAAATCTTTCTGAAAAGACAAACTCCACTTCAAGCCGGCCGAACCCACTGGATTCCAAGGAGTTCAAGGCTATGATGGACAAGGCTCGGGCTACTGGCACAATCCGAGTTCAGCATAAAGTATCCGGCTCTGTTCGGGAGAAAATTTTGGAACGTTCCTATTAGGACTAAGAATCGAACTGAGGAAGTCCAGCATATAATGGGGCATGATAAAGCCTGTGAGGTGATATCATGTCCATTTTTTTGTATCGAACGCTCCCACATTATGATCGACGAGCAGAGGAACGGCAATTGCTAGTTGACAAAATGATCCGTAAAAGTAGGCCTATGATGTCTGCATACAGTCCGGCAAAAGATTTGAAGGCTGCTCGACTAAAACAGGAGATCCGGAGAGCGTTGGGCTTGTACTGATCGATGACCGAACTTTTATATCATTTGGGCATCCTTGTTGGATGCCTTTTTCTTTTGCTTGGAACGGGGTCTAGTCCTATCCTTTTTTGCATAGAATCCTTAGCAAAGTTAGGGGGACAAACAACGATGAAACAGCCCAGTTATGTGCAACGCATCCATGCCGGCAAACTTTTGGCGGCCGCTGCCGTCTGTCTGATGATGTTTTCCAGCATCAGCGACACCTTGGCCATCAATACATATGTGCACGACCTCAAAGGGATGGCGACTCCGGTGACCACCTACAACGTCGAGCGCTCGCTGGTTGCGCTGACATTTGACGTCGGCTTGCCCGGGGACAATCCGGGCGACATCGTCGACATCCTCGAAGAGCTGCGTGCGCAGAAGGTCAAGGCCACCTTCTTCCTGACCGGTGAATGGGTCGAGCAGAACCCGCGCACCGCCTTGGCGGTTTACCAAGCGGGGCATGAGATCGGTCGCAGCCTGTACAGCTACCGTAAAAATGCCGACAACATGACGGCCGACGCCCTTACTGCCGACATGCTCAAAACGGATCGAGCTTGGAAGAAAGCCGGTTTGCCCGATGGCAGCCTGTTTCGCGTTCCGCACGGCGCCGCCGATGGGGCGGTCGCCAAAGTGATCCGCACCCGTCACCAAAACCTGATCTCGTGGTCGATCGACGCCGCTCCGCACTCTGTCGCCAGCGCGGCGATGGCGGCGGCCGGCTTGAACAAAGAAGGGCTGCGTCCGGGTGCGATCATCCGCCTGCGAATCGATGAGGCGTCTCGCGAAGCGCTGCCTCAACTGATCCAAAACATCAAGCTCGCCGACTACCGCTTGGCGACGATCTCGGAGTTGCAACGGGAAACGGAGGTATCTCAATGAAGAAACGATCTGTCTTCGTGCTGACGGTAAGCCGCGCTCGCTTGCTTCTCGGAGCCGCCGCTTGCCTGTTCCTGCTGCTCGGTCTGTTCTGGCACAACACGAGCGCCGCCCCGCATCAGATTCCGCATGTCGTCGCCACGATCAACGACACCGACGACGACCAACTGCGCGAACGGGTCGAACTGCTCGCCAAACAATACAACGCCAACCCGATCGACGCGAAAAAAGACCCCGTGTGGAAAGCGATCCCCGGGTTGAACGGCATCCGCGTCGATGTGGAACGAACGATCAAACAAGCCAAACAAGCGGGGGCGGGAAGCGACAAGATCCCGCTTGCTGTCGACCAACTCCCGCCGAACGTCTCCCTCGACCAGCTCGGGGCCCTGCCGATCTACCGCGGCAATCCGGAGAAAAAACAGATCGCCTTGATGATCAACGTCGCCTGGGGCACCGAGTTTCTGCCCGACATGCTCGATACGCTCGACAAGTACCACGCCCACGCCACCTTTTTCCTCGATGGGGATTGGGCGATGCAGAACAAGAAACTCGCGCGGGAGATCGTGAAAAGAGGGCATGAGATCGGCAGCCACGGTTACAAACACCCCGACATGTCCAAACTGGGTAAAAAGGCGCAGATCAACCAGATCAACCGCACCAACTCGATGATCAAACAGGCAGCGGGCGTCGACGCGAACCTATTTGCCCCGCCGGGGGGCGCCTATAACGGAACGACGGTCGAGGTGGCCCATTCCTTTAAGATGCGCACGATCCTCTGGACGCTCGACACGCTCGACTGGCGCAAACCGCCCGCTGCAACGATCACCGACAAAGTGCTGCAAAAAGCGGGCAACGGGACACTCGTTTTGATGCATCCGACGGCACCGACTCGCGAGGCGCTGCGTACCTT
>DASTWJ010000222.1:0-33856 GCA_035776695.1 Bacilli bacterium | reverse complement strand
CCGACCAACTCGCCATCGAGGAACGCGCCGTAGAAACTCTCCCCGCAGGCTTGCAGGGTCTCCAACGTGTCGTGCAACGGCGGAATGCCGTCAAAGCCGATCAGATCGGCTTCCACGCGGTAAGCCGGAATCTGCACGGCGAGCAGTTGCATCGCTTCTTTTTTATCCGTCAGATCAAGGGGGCGAATCTGTAGAGAGGTCGTCATGGCTTGGCTCAATCTCCTTACTTTTCTGAACTATTACAGTCTGTTCCCAATCGGGTTGTCAGCTTACATACGGACGATCAAGGACGAATACGTATAGCCTACCGAATGCCGGACATCCGGTTTTTCCCATGCGTTTGGACGCATACTAGGGGGAGGAGGGAAACCCGACATGAGCATATTCTACCACTCGTTTCGGTTGGCGGAGTTGTATGAAGCGGTCGGGTCGAACGATTCCGCTCTGCTTGCGCGGCTGGAACAGGTCTTGCATCCCCGCGATCCCGACTTGCTCGTCTGTGCCAAGGCGATCATTCGGGACGGGCTCTTGTACCACGAACTCTTTTCCCAAGACACGTACAACGAGGCGCTGAACAAGATCGTGCAGGTGCTTCCGTCGCATCAGAACTTTTTCGATGACAAGGATTATCAGATCGACTACCATGATGCGTGGCGTCATCTGACGCGAGGGTCGCTCTTGCGCCAGTATTGGGGCTATGTCACACACGGTCGCTACCTGTTCGACCATCCGATCGCTCCGCAGACGGTGATCCGCTACGGGTATCTGACACAGGAGGAATTGCCGCAGTTTCTGCACTTCGTCGAGCAGGAGGGCGAGAGGCTGCCGTGGTACTTCTTTCAGCAGTCGATCGACGCGATCCGCCAAACGCAGGAGGTCGGCGACGACCTCTACGTCGCCATCCATATCAAAGGACGCCGCTATCGGGTGATCCGCCCTGGGGAGACACGTGAGAACTGACGCGTGCGGCTCCTCGGGGCCGGTCAGTCCGATTTTTTGTTGTACGCTTACCATAGCGCATCCTGTGGCGATTGTGCAGGTTCCTGCGATTGGCTAGAATAGGAAGAGACAGGAGTGGAACGGGAGGGAGTCACAGCGATGATTTTTGTAAAAAGTGGGGAATGGTTGGAACTGCGGGTTACCCGCAAGCAGGAAGGGCGCACGGTGAAGGCGCTTTTGACGGAGCAAGTCGGGTGGCCCGCTTCGGTTGTCAAAGAGTTGCTATCTAAGGAAGGAATCGTGGTGAACAAGGAAGCGGTGAGCGGAGACGCCGTCCTGAAAAGCGGTGATCGCCTGCGCTGCCACCTGTTCCCCGAGGAGGAGTACGGGTTCGTGCCGGAGATGTTGCCTTTGGACGTGCTGTATGAGGACGACCATCTGCTTGTGGTGAACAAGGAAGCGGGGCGCAAAGTCCACCCCAACGAGCCGGACGAGACGGATACGCTGATGAACGCGATCGCGTTTCACTACCAGATGCAGGGGTTGCAGACGCGGGTGCGGATTCTGCATCGTTTGGATCAGGAGACGTCGGGGGCGATTCTGTTTCCCAAGCATGCTCTGGCGCAGAAGTTGTTGGATGCGATGCTGGCTGCTCGTGAGATTTCCCGCGAATACTGGGCGGTGGTCGAAGGGCGCGTCAAACAGCGGCACGGCCTGATCGACGCCCCGATCGGTCGCGACCGCTATCACGCAACCCGCCGCCGCGTATCCAAGACGGGTAAAGCGGCGCAGACCGAGTATTGGGTGGAGGAACGGTTTGCAAAAGCGACGCTGGTCCGGTGCAAGTTGCATACGGGGCGGACGCATCAGATCCGCGTGCATCTCGCCGATCTCGGGCATCCGTTGCTGGGGGACGAGCTGTATGGCGGGTCGCGGGCGTTGATCGGGAGACAGGCGCTGCATGCGAAGTTTCTGCGGTTTGTGCATCCGTTTACGGGGGAGGAGTTGGAAGTGGAGGCGACCTTGCCAGGTGATCTGGAAAGCCTGCTTGAAAAGGTTCGCCGTTGAGAGAAGCGGATACGGTTTGTGCCAGTTACCAAGGCACGATCCGCCCGGCTTGCGAATCGATGTACCGCAAGTAAAATTTGCTTGCCGACCGAAAATAGCGACTTCCCGACTTTCCCGCTATGGTATGATGTTGGATGAGGTGAACTGATCGTATGAAAAAAGCTTTTGTCTTGTTTCTTTTGACATGTATTCCCGTCTACTTCGCCCTCTTCGGGTATTCGGGCCCTGCCGATGCGAACAGCCCGGCCAACTTCGAAATGGTCAAAGACCTGCTCGTCAACCCGATCTCCATCGGTCTGCTCGGCGGCATCGTCGCCCTGATCTTGCAAACCAAACGCTCGATGTGGTGGGCGATGATCGTCTGTTTCTTCTACGCCTACCTCGGTCTCGGCCTCGTCTGGGGCTCCTTCGTCGAATACGGCTGGACACACCGCGAAACGCTGAACCTCGCCGCCATGCTCTCGGTGTTCGGCTTTGTCAGTGCCTTGCTGCTCTATTTCCTGACTCGTCTGCTCAAGCGTGCACGCGGGCTGGAGGATCGTTCATAGACAAGGAGTGAATCCCCCATGCCCTTCATGGAAAAAGTGACCGCTTATATCACGCGGCAAAAGGAAGGTCGTCTGCAACTGCTCGTGTTTGAGGAGCAGGTGCAGGAGGTAATCGGTCTGCAAGTGCCGGGTGGTAACGTGGAGACGAACGAGCCATTAACAGAAACTGTGTGCCGGAACTGGCGGCCTCGCTCGAACATCCGACACATACGAAAACCACCTGATCCCGCGATCAGGTGGTTTCTTCTTTCTTGCGGAAGATCAGATGCTCCAACACCAGACAGACCAGCAACCCGACCAACAGGCCGTTCGCCAGCAGGTTGCGTGCCCAAGGCGCGATGCTTTGCAACGCCTCTTGCGGCAGGAACATCATCCCTGCCCCGACCATCAGCGAGATGCCGATGACCAGCAGGTTGCGCTGTGTCGGCGACACGCCCATCAGGTCGCGGATGCCGAAGCCCATCATCTGAGCGAACGGCACAAACAGCGCCGCATACGCCACTTCCGACGGCAAGGTGGCGAAGAAGTGCCCGACATACGGCACCAAGCCGCTCACCCCGACCAACACCGTCCCGATGATAAAAGGCAGCTTGTTCCGAATCCCCGTCGTCATAATGAAACCAGCCGAAACCGACAGCGGCACCAACCCGATAATCGAAAAGCCGCCCGACAGAATGCTGCTCAATCCGTTGCCGAGCAGCCCACGCCGATACGTGCCCGCGTCCACGTCCTGATCGAGCGACTTGGCGACGACGAGGATGCTCGCCACCACGTTCGAGATCAGGATCAACCCGGTCAGCACCGAGGTCAGGATGATGCCGAAGTTCCACACAGGTGCTCCCCACGCGAACAACTCCGGCAGGGAAAACCAACCGCTCCCCTCGGCTTGCAGCTCCTCACCGCCCGTCAAGCCAAGCCCTGCATAGATCAGCCAACCGACCGAGATGCCGATCAGCGGCCCCATGCTTTTCCACAGCCCTTTCGCTTTGAGCGAAACCAACAGTACCAGCACCACGACGAGCAGCGAGATCCCCGCCACGCGCCAATCGACGTGCCCCGTCATCGACACGCCGAACATGCCACGAAAGAAGCCGCCGCTCAGTTGAATGACGAGCAACACGAGATACACCCCTGTCACCAACGGCGTGAACAGGTCTCGAATCCGCGTCATGATCGGCAGGAACGAGACCAGCACGAGCACCGCTCCGGCGATGAGCAGGCCCATCTCCAACTGTTGGAGCACCAGCCCTTCCTCCCCCGGCACGGCCATCGCGCCGAGCAGCAGGAACAACGCCCACCACATCCCCGCCGACCCTTCGACGATCGGCAGGCGGTGCCCGATAAACACCTGAATCAACGTCCCGACCCCCGTCATCAGCAACATGCGCTGGACAAAAGACGAGATCTCCGTCGGCGACAGGTGAAACGCCGTTCCGACGACGATCGGCACGGCGATGACGTTGGCGATCAGAAACACCATCCACTGTATGCTTTGCAACCCGAGCAGGAAGCCGCCCTGTCGCGGCTGTTGCAAACGAAGTTGCCCTTCCTCTTGTCTCACCTGTTCTCCCTCCTCACCTTCGCAAAAAGCCGCCTGCTCCTCACACCGGATGATGCGCAGGGCAGACGGCAACTCCTATGTTCTTGTTCGATTACAGCGCCTTCATCGACTCGCGAGCCGCTTCCAGCGTGCGGTCGATGTCTTCGTCCGTGTGCGCCAGAGACAGGAAGCCCGCCTCCAACTGCGACGGAGCCAGATAGACGCCGCGCTTGAGCATTTCCGAGAAATACTTCGAGTAGCGCTCCAAGTTGCACAGCTTGGCCGTGTCGTAGGAGACGACCTCCTGCTCCGAGAAGAACATGCCCATCATGCCGCCGACATAGGTGCCGGTGACCGGGAGACCCACTTCTTGGCCCGTCGCGAGGAACCCGTCGACCAAGCGCTTGCCCATCGCTTCCAGACGCTCGTACGCGCCCGGTTGCCCCAGCTTCTTCAAGGTGACATAGCCCGCGATCATCGCCAGCGGGTTGCCGGACAGCGTGCCCGCTTGGTAGATCGGGCCGGCCGGTGCGATCTGCTCCATGATCTCGCGCTTGCCGCCGTACGCCCCGACGGGCAGACCGCCGCCGATGACTTTGCCGAGCGTGGTCAGGTCCGGCTCGATGTTGTACAGCCCTTGTGCGCCGCCGTACGCCGCTCGGAAGCCGGTCATCACTTCGTCGAAGATCAGCACGGTGCCGTATTGGCGGGTGATCTCGCGAACGAATTCCAGATAGCCCGGTTGCGGCTTGATGCAGCCCATATTGCCGGCGATCGGTTCAAGAATCACCGCCGCGATGTCGTCGCCGAACTTCTCAAACGCCAGATTCAGCGACTCCGTGTCGTTGTACGGCACGGTCAGCGTGTTCGCCGCGATGCTCTCCGGCACGCCCGGGGAGTCGGGCAGACCAAGCGTCGCCACGCCGGATCCCGCCTTGATCAGCAAGGAGTCGGCATGGCCGTGGTAGCAGCCTTCGAACTTGATGATCTTGTTGCGCTTGGTGTAGCCGCGCGCCAGACGTAGCGCGGACATCGTCGCCTCCGTGCCGGAGTTGACCATCCGCACCACTTCGATCGACGGCATGATCTCCGTGACCAGTTGCGCCATTTCCGTCTCCAACAGGGTCGGTGCGCCGAACGAGGTGCCTTTGACCATCGTTTCCTGCAGGGCCGCCAACACGTCCGCGTCCGCATGACCGAGGATCAACGGTCCCCACGAGAGGCAGTAGTCGATATATTCGTTGCCGTCGATGTCATACATCTTCGACCCTTGGCCGCGCTCGATAAACACGGGGTCGCCGCCGACCGCACGAAACGCGCGGACCGGGGAGTTGACACCGCCGGGGATGATCTTCTTCGCTTCTTCAAAAGCCGCTTGGGAACGGGAAAATCCTGTATGCATGCTTCATCACCTCTACCTGCGATTTGAGTTTGCTAGATCGGGGCAGGCGCTTACTTTTGCTCCTGCAGATACCGGGCAACGTCTTTCGCGAAGTACGTCATGATGACATCCGCACCCGCACGCTTGAAGGCAACCATCTGCTCCATCACGATCGCTTTCTCATCGACCCAGCCGTTTTGCGCCGCCGCTTTGACCATCGCGTATTCGCCCGACACGTTGTACGCCACCAGCGGCAATTCGAAGCGGTCGCGCAGTTGGCGCAGGATGTCCATGTAGGACAGCGCCGGTTTCACCATCAGGAAGTCCGCGCCTTCCAGCACGTCCGACTCCGCTTCCCGCATCGCTTCCCGCCCGTTTGCCGGGTCCATCTGGTAGGTCTTGCGGTCGCCGAACGCCGGTGCGGAGTGCGCCGCTTCGCGGAACGGGCCGTAATACGCCGACGCGTACTTCACCGCATAAGACATGATCGGAATGTCGGTATAGCCGTGTTCATCCAAGATGTGACGGATCGCCGCGATACGCCCATCCATCATGTCGGACGGAGCGACGATGTCGGCACCCGCTTGGGCGTGCGACAGCGCCGTTTTCGCGATCAGTTCCAGCGATGCGTCGTTGAGAATCTGATCCCCTTCGACGATGCCGCAGTGGCCGGCCGGGTTGTATTGGCACAGGCAGACGTCGGTGACGACGACCAGATCGGGGTGCTTCGCTTTCACTTGGCGGATCGCCCGCTGGACGATGCCGTTTTCCGCATACGCCTGCGAGGAGCATTCGTCCTTGTGGTCCGGCACGCCGAACAGGATGATCGACGGGATGCCGAGCGCCACCACTTCGTCCACTTCCGCTTCCAGACGATCGAGCGAGAAATGATACACGCCCGGCATCGACGGGATCTCATGCTTCACATTTTCGCCTTCCACCGCAAAGAGCGGATACATCATATCCTCTACGGTCACGCGGTTCTCGCGCACCATCGCACGCACGCCTGCGGAACGACGCAGGCGACGATGACGTTGAAAATCAAATAAGTTCATGTCTTCTCCTCCTAGTCCATGCGATGCTGCAACCCTCTACCTAAAGCATCGACCAATTCGGGAATCGTGTATGTATCCGGCATCACATCGACCTTCAGCCCGAGCTCTTGTGCCGTGCGCTTGGTGACCGGCCCGATCGCCGCCACCTTGACACCGGTCAGCAGAGCGGTCAGGTCTTGCCCGGCCAATGCCTGCACAAAGTTTTTCACCGTCGAGGATGAGGTAAACGTCACCGCGTGGATCTGCTTCGCTTCCAACAGCGCCACCAACTGCTCCGCGCCGTCGTTTACCGCCACCGTCCGATAGGCTTCCGCGTCCGTCACCTCGCAGCCAAAAGCGCGCAACGCATCCGGCAACGCTTTGCGGGCGATGTTCGCACGCGGTAACAACACGCGTTGCCCCGCTTGCAGTTCGCCTTGGTCTTGCAGGGTTTGCAACAACCCTTCCGCCACAAACTCCTCCGCGACCACATCGGGGAAAATGCCGCGTTGCGTCAACTGCTCCGCCGTCTTGTCCCCGACGACAGCAAACTTGACCGCCGCCAAGGAACGGACATCGAACCTTTTGACAAACATGCGTTCAAAAAACTTCTCGACGCCGTTCACCGAGGTGAACATCACCCAATCGTAGGACGACAACTGCGCCAACGCGTCATCGAGTGATGCCAAGTCCTCCGGCCACTGCGTTTCAATCACCGGAAACTCGTAAGGCTCGCCACCCAGCTCCTCGATGCGTGCGGACAAGTCGCTGGCTTGGCTGCGCGAACGGGTGACGACGATGCGCTGTCCGAACAGCGGTTTCTCTTCAAACCAGCGCAACTTCTCCCGCAACCGCACCACTTCGCCGATTACGATGATCGCCGGATTTTGAAAGTTCGTCTCCCGCACGCGCTCGACAATGTCGGCCAGCGTGCCGGTCAACGTCTCCTGCTCGGCGACCGTCCCCCAGCGAATCAACGCCACAGGGGTATCGGGCGAGCGACCGTGTTCGACCAAGCGGCTGACGATGCCGGCCAAGCGACCGACGCCCATCAGGATCACCAGTGTCCCTCCGACCTTGGCCAGCGTCGACCAGTCGGTCAGCGAGTCGGGCGAAAGCGGGTCTTCGTGCCCGGAGATCACGTGTACGGATGTTGCCATGTTGCGATAGGTAACGGGGATACCCGCATAAGCGGGCACGGAAAACGCCGAGGACACGCCGGGGATGATCTCATACGCGATCCCTTGTGCCCTTAGCATCTCCGCTTCTTCTCCCACATAAGCAAAGATACTCGGGTCGCCGCCTTTCAGCCGCGCGACCGTCTTACCCGCCAGCGCCTGTTCGACGAGCAGGCGGTTGATCTTCTCCTGCTGCGGCAGTGTGCTCTGATCGGGGAGTTTGCCGACATAGAGCAACTCGGCGTCCGCTCGCGCCCGCTTCAACAGGCGTGGCGAGACCAGTCGGTCGTACACCACCACATCGGCCCGCTCCAAACACTGCAACCCGCGCCAAGTGATCAAGCGCGGGTCGCCGGGTCCGGCCCCGATCAAGTAGACCGTCCCCTTGTTCATTACGAGTTCAACTCCTCGCGCACGCGCGCCAGGATCTCCCCCGCCCCTTTTTCGATCAGGCGTTGGGAAACCGCTTCGCCAAGCGCCACCGGGTCGGTGCCGGTCGCCGATTCCTTGAGCAGCGTCAGGCCGTCCGCCGAACCGACGATGCCGGTCAGCTTTAGCTCCTCATTGTCAAACTCGGCATACGCGCCGATCGGAATCTGGCAGCCGCCGTTCAACTTGCCGAGCAACGTGCGCTCCGCCGCCACGATCCGGCGCGTGTTCTCATCGTCGAGCACCGACAGAATCTCGCGAATCTCCTTGTCCTCGGAGCGGCACTGAATCGCCAGCGCCCCTTGGCCGACCGCCGGGATGCACAGCTCCGGCGACAAGCGTTCCGTGATCTTGTCAGCCCAGCCCATGCGCTCGAGACCGGCCGCCGCCAACACGATCGCATCCAACTCCATCTCTTCCAACTTGGCGAGACGGGTGTTGATATTGCCACGCACGGAGACGATCTCCAAGTCCGGGCGGGCATTGCGCAACTGCGCGGCACGGCGCAGGGAGGATGTTCCCACCTTCGCCCCCACCGGCAACTCGGCAAACGAGCTGCCCGTACGGGAGATGATCACGTCGCGCGGGTCTTCCCGATGGGTGATCGCCACGATCATCAGCCCTTCCGGCATCTCGGTCGGCATGTCCTTCAAGGAATGCACGGCAAAATCGACGCGGCGGTCATACATCGCCTGCTCGATCTCCTTGATGAAAAGGCCCTTGCCCCCGACTTTGGACAGGGTGACATCGAGAATGCGGTCGCCCTTGGTGACGATCTTCTCCATGCCGATCTCCAAGTCCGGATGATGCTGCTTCAACTGCGCCATCACCCATTCGGTCTGGGTCAAAGCCAACGGGCTTTTGCGCGTCCCAACTACAATACGGTTCATCTTACAGTCCCCCTATAAGTTCCACGATCCGCCGATCGGCCTCTTCCAAACGGCCGTCTCGCAACAGCGAGAGCAGATCGGACTCCACAACCCTGTGCCAGATCGCCCGGCGGCTTTCCACCTCCAAGACGTCTCGCAACAACACCTGCCGCACCTCGGCCAACTTGTCGAGGTATACGGCGTATTCCTCACCGAACCGCGTCTCCAACTCATCGCGAATCCGACGGGCGACCAGCGGAGCGGCGCCAGACGTCGAAACGCCGATCTGCAACTTCCCCCGCCGCACCATCGCCGGCACGACGAAATTGCCACGGTCCGGGTCATTGACGACATTCACCAGTTTGCCCAACTTTTCCGCTTCGTCCGTCACTTCGCGGTTGATTTCCTGCGAATCGGTCGCGGCGATGATCAGAAACTTGTCGGACACGTCTTCTTTTGCAAAAAGACGCGCTTCCCATTCAATTGTACCCTCCTGCGCCCACTCGGCGATGACATTTGTCACAGCCGGCGCGACGACGGTCACCTGCGCCTCCGACGCAAGCAGCCCGGCGACTTTGCGCTCGGCCACCGGGCCGCCGCCGACAACGAGACAGTCCCGTCCCGCTACGCGCAAGAAGGCCCCGTATTCCCTCGCTCGGTCTACCACGGATGGAAGCCCGAGAAGAATTGGCCGACAAAGAAATAGTTGATGATCACCAAGCCGAACGAGATCACGTTCCACCACGCCAGCTTGCGACCCGACCAACCGGCTGACAACCGCAGGTAGATCCAGACCACGTAGCAAAACAGCAGGATCACCGAGACGACCGGCTTCGCATCCCAGATCAGCACGTTGCCAAACTGGATGTAATACCAGTTCGCCCCGAGAATCATCGCCGTCAGCAACAGCGGGAAGCCGACGATGATCAGACGGAAGGTGAAGGCGTCGAGCTTATCGAGCGCCGGCAAGCGGCGAAACGTGTTGTTCCAGCGCTTTTCCTTCAATAACTTCGACTGGATCAAGTACATGATCGAGAAGATGAAGGAGATCGAAAACGCCGCATACGACAGAAACGCCAGTGATATGTGCAGCACCAACAAGTCGCCTTGCATGTGCGCCGCCAAGCGCGACGCCCCTTCGCCGAGGAACAGGTCGACGGCGACCATCGCAAACCCGATCAGGTTGGTGAAAAACGCAAACAGATCGATCTTGTAAAAATAGTTGATGACGAGCGAAAACGTGATCAACAGCCAGGAGAAAAACAAGGTGGTCTCAAACGTCGTCAACAAGGGCAGATAACCCACTTCCGTCATCCGCGTGATGAAAAAAGTGCTCTGCAAGCCCCACACGACGGCGAGCAAGGAAAACGCGATCCGGTTTAGCGTGTGCTTGTGTGAGATAAAGTCCAGAAAATACAGCACGACGACGATCGCATACAAAAACGTCATCCCGTCATACAAGAAGAGATTCCCTACCATAGCTCAACCATTCCTCCTTTCACCCCGGGATCAATGAGTGCCGTAGCGCCCGAACAGCTCGGCCGGACGCGCCCCTGCGGACGCTTCCTCCTGCCGGGTCTGTTCCATCTGCGCTTGCACAGCAACGACGGACGGATTGCCTTGTTCAGCCGGTTGCTTCGGCTTGTCGGCCTGTTGCTTGGGCTTGTCCTTGCCGTCCGCCGGGCGGTTCGAAGCCGCTTCCTCTTCCAGCCCGAACAGCCGCTTGAACGCCTCCAAGTACACGACCGCATCATCCTCCGTCGCCATGTCCTTGATTTCGGTGATCGGCTTGTGGATCAGCTGGTTGACCAAAGCCATCGTCAGCTTGTTCACCGTGTGGATCTCCTTGTCCGACAGGTTTTGCACCTTGTTGTTCAAGTTCTGCATCAAGTCGGCCTGCATCCCTAGCGCTTTCTGCCGCAAGCCTTGAATCAGCGGCGACGCCTCCTGCGCGTTCATCCACTGGCGGAACGCGACCAGCTCTTCGCCGATGATCACGCCGACTTTTTCCGCTTCCTTGGCCCGCTCCTCCATGTTGACGCGAATCACGCCTTCCAGATCGTCGATGTCGTAGAGGAACACGTTGTCCAGATCGCCCATCGCCGGGTCCAAGTCGCGCGGCACCGCGATGTCGATCAGAAACAGCGGGCGGTGACGGCGCTTTTTCATCGTCGCTTGGACATGCGCTTTGGTCACCACATACCCTTCCGCGCCGGTCGAGGACACCACGATGTCCGCCTCCTTCAACGCCAGATCGAGCGAGTTCATGTCGAGCGCCTTGCCGTTGAACTTGTCGGCCAACTCCTTCGCCCGCTCGTAGGTGCGGTTGCAGACGATCACTTTCGTCGCCCCGTTGGCGTTGAGGTGCTTCGCCGTCAGTTCGCTCATCTTGCCCGCGCCGATCACGAGAACCGTTTTATGATCGAGCGATTCGAAAATCTTCTTCGCGAGTTCCACCGCCGCATAAGAAACGGACACGGCGTTCTCGCCGATCTTCGTTTCGGAATGCGCCCGCTTCGCCACGGTCACGGCGCGACGGAACAGGTTGTTGAACAAACGTCCCGTCTTGCCCTGCTCCTGCGAGAACAGGAAGCCGGAGCGCACCTGCCCGAGAATCTGCGTCTCGCCGAGCACCATCGAATCCAAGCCGGCCGTCACCCGGAACAGATGACGCACCGCCTGCTCGCCTTCGTATTCATACAAATGAGTCAAAAAAGCCCCTTGCGCCAAGCCCGAATGCTCCGCCAAGTAGGCATGAATCGTATCCAATCCCGGCTTGAGAGCGTCCACGACCGCATACACTTCCGTTCGGTTGCAGGTCGACACGATCACCGCTTCCCGAACTTGCTGCGTACCCACCAGCCGGGCAATCCCTGCTTCCATCTCCGCGTCCGTAAACGCGAAACGCTCCCGCACCTCGACAGGAGACGAGCGGTAATTCAGTCCGACCACGATGATGTGCATGTTTCTTCACTCCTCTAACAAACTAAAAAGCTTGTCGAACAGGTCCATTCGCCAAGCTGTAAACGTCCGGTCTACGCAAACATCCCCATTATACCACAGGATACGACCAACTCGTCCGCAAAAAGTGACATCTTTATGACGGGTTCGACATTCACCGAGACACCCGCCTATGCATAGAGTGTGCTACAACAACGTTTACAAGGAGGAAACCGATGATGAAAGGGAAAAAGGTTGTCTCGGCGCTGGCCCTCACAACCCAGCTATTTACACTGACCGCCTGTGGAGGTGACAGCGACAAATCGCAAGTCGAAACGGTCCGCCTGACCGAAGTGGTACGCTCCATCTTCTACGCCCCGCAATATGTGGCACTGGAGCAAGGCTACTTCCAAGACGAAGGTCTTAACGTCCGGCTCGACACCGCATGGGGCGGCGACAAAGCGATGACCCGCCTGCTCGCCGGACAGGACGATGTCGCGCTGATCGGCGCGGAAACCACCGTCTATGTCAAACAGCAAGGCTCCGAAGATGCCGTGATCAACTTCGCCCAAATGACCCAGCGCGACGGCACGTTCCTCGTCGCCCGCAAGGAGATCGACAACTTTGACTGGTCGATGCTCAAAGGCAAGTCGCTGATCGGCTCCCGCAACGGTTCGATGCCGGAGATGGTCAACGAATGGGTGCTGAAAAATCACGGCATCGAGCCGAAAGTCGACAACGAGATCATCCAGAACATCAGCTTCGACAACATGACCACCGCCTTCGCATCCGGCACGGGCGACTTTTACCAAGCGTTCGAACCGGGCGCCTCCCTGTTGGAGAAATCCGGCCAAGGCCATGTCGTCGCGTCCTACGGTAAAGATGGCGGCAAGCTGCCCTACACCGTCTATATGGCCAAATCCAGTTACCTTCAGGATCATCCGCAAGCCCTGCAAAAATTCACCAACGCGATCCAGAAAGCGCAGACCTTCGTGCAAGAATCAACGCCCGAGGAAGTCGCCAAGATCATCGCCCCGTACTTTGAAGACGTCGACCAAGACATTCTCGTCTCCGTCGTCAAGCGGTATAAAGACGCCGACACCTGGCCGTCCGACACGATCATCGACCGCGACGAGTTCGACCACATGAAGCGGGTGATGCACGAAGCGGGTGAGCTGAAAAACGACGTCAAGTACGAAGACGTGGTCAACACCACCTTCGCGGAAAAAGCCAAGTAAGCCCGGCAAGGAACAGGTAAAAAAAGAGCCCCTTCCGCAAACCGAAGGAGCCATCAAGAAAAGGAGAGGAGAAATATGGGTTTCATCCCTATTCTCTCCTCTTCCCCTCTGTGTTTATACATGATCTCGCAACTGGATCGGTTGATCAGATGCGGAAACGGTTGACCGTTTCGTTCAGCTCTTCCGCCAAACGAGCCAGCGCTTCGGCCGAAGCGGAGATCTCGTCCGAGGTGGACGTCTGCTCGTCGGTCATCGCCACGACGTTGAACGTCTGCTCGACCGTTTCGCCTGCGGAGGAGGAGATCATCGAGATCGCGAACACGGAGTGCTCCGTGCCTTCCGTCATCTCGCGCACGGACGCGGATACTTCCTGAATCTGCGACGCCACTTCGGCGATCGATCCGTGGATCGTGCCGAACACTTCGCCCGCTTTGGAGACGACTTCCAGCCCTTCCTCGACGGAGCGAATGCCTTCTTTCATCGCATCGGTGGAGTTGTCCGTCTCCACGAGAATCCGCGAGACGATCTGCGACACTTCGCCGGCCGCTTTCGCCGACTGTTCCGCCAGCTTGCGCACTTCGTCCGCGACGACGGAGAAGCCGCGACCCGCTTCGCCCGCCCGCGCCGCTTCGATCGCAGCGTTCAATGCGAGCAGGTTGGTTTGCGCGGCGATTTCGGTGATCGTCGAGACGAACCCTTGAATCGACGCGGATTGTTCGCCGAGGCTCATGACGGCCGTCGCCGAATGGTTGACCGCTTGGTGAATCGTCTGCATCTGCGTCACGACGCTGCCGACCAGCGATTGGCCCATCTCAGAGGACTGCATGACGTTGCCGGCCGTATGCGACACCGTATCGGAGTTCGCCGCCACTTGGTTGAACGACGAGTTCAGTTCCTCCATGACAGCTGTGACGTTCTCCACCTTCTCGAGCTGCTCTTCCGACGACAGCGCGACGCCTTGCATCGTGCCTTTGATCTCCTTCGCCGCTTCCGACGTGGAGATCGCACTCGCCGTCAACTGTTCGGACGACGCCGCCACCTGCTCGGTCATCTCGCCGACTTGGCGGATCAGAGCGGACAGGGCTTCGAGCGTGAAGTTGATCTGGGTCGCCAATTGCGACACCGCATCATCGCCCTTGACCGGAATGCGTACGGAGAGGTCCCCGTTTTCCACCTGCGCCATCGCTGCGGAGATCTGACGGATCTGCGAATCGTCCGACTTGCCCATAAACTTGCCGACTACAAATGAGAGTATCAACATGATGACCGAATACACCAGCACATAGAAGCCGTTGGCTTCCGCGACGATCGCCAATACCCAAGTAGGCACAAGCGTCATGCCGAGCAAGACGAAGGCCGTTACATTCCGAGTGAACAACCCCTTCATATTCAGACTCTTCCGACCGCTGAATAATCGTTTCGGGTTCAGGTTTGACAACTTCTTCAACATAACGTTCCTCCTTCTGGCGTTTCCACTCACAGGTTTCACTGATTAATAAATTAGACAGCAACATTCGACTTCCTTCTTTTTTTATCCACAAATAAAAACAAATTTTTTATAGATTCACCTGTGGCTCCTTTTTCACATAGGCTATAGCACAAACGATCTCCAACTTGGTGAGGTGAAAGCATGAAGACCGCCATTTCCTTTTCCGGCGTCGACCAAAAGTATATGACCCACGCAGGCGAAACCGCCGCCTTGCAAGGGATCGACCTGACGATCGAAGCGGGTGAGTTCGTCGGACTGGTGGGGCCGAGCGGCTGCGGCAAAAGCACGATCCTCTCGCTGATCGCCGGCTTGTTCAAACCGACCCACGGCGAGATCCGCGCCTTCGATCGACCGGTGGAAAAACCGAGCGCAGAGCGGGGGTACATGTTTCAACAGGACTATCTGCTGCCGTGGCGCACGATCGAGCAAAACATCGTGCTCGGGCTTGAGATCATGGGCGCGCTCAACGACGAGACCCGCACCCGCGCCTTGACCCTCTTGAACGAAATGGGCCTTGGCGAGACCGCAGGCAAATACCCGCATCAACTGTCGGGCGGCATGCGCCAACGGGTCGCCTTGGTGCGCACGCTGGCCGCCGACCCGCAGATCATTCTGCTCGACGAACCGTTTTCCGCGCTTGATTATCAAATTAAATTGCTGTTGGAAGACCTGATCGTCGACACGCTCAAACAACGCAGCTTAACCGGCGTTCTGGTCACGCATGACCTCGGCGAAGCGATCGCCATGTGCGATCGCATCTACGTGATGAAAAGCCATCCCGGCCGGATCAAGAGCGTCCACACCGTGCCCGACTCCATTCGCGAGCTCTCCCCGCTGGAAGCACGAGAGTCGACCGAATTTCACCACCTGTTCCGCGAAGTCTGGGGGGATTTGCAAGATGAAAGCTGAACTGAAAACGCAAACGAAGACGGCTCCCTTGCGTAAGTCGTTCCTGACGCGCGGCGCCACCTCCCCGGAACACGCCGCCTTTTTGCGGCAAAAGCGGTTGACCTCCCTTGGGGTGCTGGGCACGCAACTGCTGATCCTCATCGCCGTGATCCTGCTTTGGGAGATCGGGGCGCGGCTCGGCTGGGTCAACTCGTTTATTTTTTCGCAGCCTTCGAAAGTCTGGGCGGCGTTTCTCGCCAAGGCGGCCGACGGTTCGCTGTTCTACCATACATGGATCACAGTCTATGAAACGCTGGTCGGCTTCCTCTTGGGCACCCTCGTCGGCACCTTGCTGGCGATCCTGATCTGGGCGTCGCCCTTTCTCGCTCGCGTGCTCGACCCCTATATCGTCATCTTCAACTCGATGCCGAAAGTCGCGCTCGGCCCGATCTTCATCGTCGCGTTCGGGCAAGGCTTTCTCTCGATCGTGATGATGGCGCTGGCGATCTCCGTCGTCGTGACTACGATCGTCGTCTACACCTCGTTTCGCGACGTCGACGCCAACATGATCAAGCTGGTAACCACCTTCGGCGGCACGCGGCGACACGTGTTTCAGAAGGTCGTCTTCCCCGCCGCCCTGCCGACGATCCTTTCGACGCTGAAAGTCAATGTCGGCCTCGCGTGGATCGGCGTGATCGTCGGCGAATTCCTCGTCGCACAAAAGGGGCTCGGCTACCTGATCATCTATGGCTTCCAAGTGTTCAACCTCACGCTGGTGATGCTGGCCTTGGTCGTCATCCTCATCGTTTCCACGCTGATGTACCACTTGGTCGCCTATCTGGAGAAAAAATCGCTGCGCTGGCGGGACTGACCGCAAACGTGTTGGGAAAAGGGGCTGTGGCGAGCTCCCTTTTCTTTGTACTTGACGGGGACGAGCACTCTGTGAAAGAATAATTCTGTCATTTTGAGACCCGAAATATAAAGGAGCCAGGCACACATGACGAAGAAAAAAGCGTACCTCGCCGACCTGACGTTGCTCGGCGTCACCTTCACATGGGGTACGACATTCGTATTGGTCAAGGAAGCGATCAACACGATGCCGCCTTTTACGTTCTTGGGCGTGCGGTTTTTGTTTGCGGCCGTGTTGTTGGGGTTGTTTATGCTGCTGTTTTACCGCAAGTCGTTTCAAAACCTCGGCGCGGGCATTTGGGGCGCCGGCATCTGGCTCGGCTTCTGGCTGTTTGCCGGGTATGCGTTTCAGACGTTCGGCTTGATCTACACAACCGCTTCGAAGGCCGGCTTTATCACGGGGCTGTCAGTGGTGATGGTGCCGTTTCTCTCCCTCTGGCTGCTGCGCCACCGCTTGAAGCGCAACGCGTTGATCGGCGTGGGGATCGCCACCGTCGGGCTGGCGTTTCTGTCGTTGAACAAGGGGTTGGACATCAATCTCGGCGACATTCTGGTGTTCTTCTGCGCGATCTCCTACGGGATGCACATCACGCTGGTCGGCAAGTATGCGCCGAAGTACGGCGCGTTTCCGTTGACGCTGATCCAGATCGTGGCGTGCGGCGTGTTTAACCTGATCGGGGCGTTTCTGTTCGAAGACTGGACGCTCGCGTTTTCGCCGCAGGTTTTGCTCGACGGTTGGGTGTTCTCCGCCCTGCTGATCTGCTCGCTGATCGCGACGGCGCTTGCGTTTCTGGCACAGAATCATTTTCAGAAATTCACCACGCCGACGCGCACGGCGCTGGTGTTCGCCACCGAGCCGGTGTTCGCGGCGCTGGCGGGCTACCTGTGGGCGGATGACCGCCTGACCCTGCTGCAAGTGATCGGGTGCCTGCTGATCCTCGCCGGGATGCTCGTCGCCGAGATCGGCGGCAACCATGAAGACCCTGACCCTGACCCTGAGCCGAAACGGGAAGGCGACAGGGAAGAGGCAACCGAAGAAGGCTATGAAAAAGACCGCTTGGCTCTGCAAGGGAGCTAAGCGGTCTTTTCGCCATTTTCCTGCTATTCTTTGCGAATTTCAATCGCGCCGGTGTTGGTGTGAGCGTGAAGGGTACCTTGGCCGTCACCCAACTTGTCCTCGATTCGCTTGTTCGGGCCATGCGATTCGATCGCCAGTTCGCTGAACTGCGTTTCGAGGTCGCCGATGTTCGTTTCCGCATCGACTTGCAAGTTGGCGTCGGCGGGCAGGTAGAGGTTGATCGCGCCGATGTTCGTTTCAACGTCAACGTTGGTGATGTTCTTGCCGCCGCGGGCATTGATTTCGCCGGTGTTGTTCTTCAAGCGGAGCGTGCCTTTGTAGCCGTTGATGTCGAGCTTGCCGACATTGACTTCCGCATCGACGGTGGATAGCATGCCGGTGGTGGTCAGTTCGCCGACGTTGTTGAGCAGATGCAGTTCAACGCCCGGCGGCACGATGATGTCATAATCGACCGCCATCGACGGATGGAACCCGTTGCCCGCATCGGGACGCTGGGTGCGGATGCTCAACTCACCCCCGCCTTGCTTCTCGGTCTCGATCACCACGTCATCAAAATAACGGCCCATCTCTTCCTCGCTGCCCATGCGGTGCAAGCGCTTGGTCGATTTGATCGTGATCTGCTTGGCGTTGGCATCGCCGGTGATGTTCACTTTCCCGAACTGGTTGTCGAGCGAGACCTGCGTCACCCCCGCCGCCGGAAACTGCTGCGTGTCCTGCTTCGTGGCGATATCCGCCCCGTACCAGTCTTCGAGATTGCCCGCTCCGTTCGCCAGCCCATCGATCATGTTGCCCACTTGATCCATGTTGCGCCCGAACTGGTCCATATTCTGACCGAATTGGGTCATGTTATGACCGAACTGTTCTCCCAACTGTTGCGCTTCACGAGCCAAGTACTGACCCGGTTGGAAAAAATGATTGGCCGCGCTGACCAGCGACAGACAAGCCAAGATGATGAGGGCGATGCCCCAGCTTTTGTTTAGTTTCATTCTACTCACACTCCCGAATGTTCTTTGGTTTGCCCCTATAGACGCAACACATTCGAGAATCCCTTCAAATTCTGCAGATTAATTTCCCGAACTTTCGGGTTCCAACAGATAGGAGGTGTACGGCTCCCGCAACGTCATCTCCTTATACCCGTTGGATGTGCCGATCATCACAACCCGGTCATCGGCACCGATCCTTTTCTCTTGTACCAGTTTTTCCACGGCGGTGAGAACGGTTGCCGAGGAACGCTCCAGATAGAGGCCCTCTTGTCCCAGCCGCACTTGTGCCCGTTCCGCTTCCTCACCGGAGACGGCGACCGCCAGCCCCTGAGATTGTTGAAGCACTTGCAACGCTTGGTAGGTCACAGTCGTGCCGCTGATCGACGGGAGTAACGACGACTCCCCGGCAAAGTTCTGTCGATAATCCATACCGTTTTGCACCGCTTGTAGCCTCGGAAACGGTTCGACCGCCACCATGCGCGGCAACTCGGTAAGCATCCCGGCTCGATGCGCTTCTTTTAGCCCTTCCCAGATCCCCCACAGCAAATCGCCTCGGGAAGTCGGTACCACGATGACGGTAGGCGACGGATCGCATTGTTCCACCAACTCGTAGGCGAGCGTCTTGTAGCCTTGTACCCCATACGGGTTGCTTCCGACGGGCGGGTCGATATAATTGGTCACCGGGAACCAGCCGTCCTCACAAACCCGTTCCTTGATGTAGGCCCAGCGATCTTTGGCTTGGTTGACGGCGACCAGTTGTGCGCCGGTTTGGATCATCGCCTGTAGCCAGATCGGGTTGACACTTTGTGTCACCACGACGACACAGCGCAACCCGGCGCGTGCCGCATACGCGGCCAACGAGGTCCCTTGGTTGCCGGTGGAAGCGGCGACCACCGTATCGAATCCGGAGGAAGCGGCACGAGCCACGGCCAACGGGCTCATGCGGTCTTTATGTGAGCCGGTCGGATTCTGCCCTTCATTTTTCAGGGAGAGCCTACCCAACCCCAATTCTTGCGCCAACGTATCGAGTGCCAGCAGCGGGGTCGCTCCTTCCCCCAGCGTGGGGAACGTTTGATAGGGCAGCATCGCTTTGTAGTTCATCAATCCAGTTGCCTTGTGATCTTGTTTCAGATCCACTTGCTTGTATTGCAAGGCCAAGCTGACCGGAAAACCGGCTTGCAGACAATCAGGACAGCCAGTCGCATAATCCCCGACCTCGTAGACTCGCTCACAACGCAAACAGATCAGACCGCTTACGTTTTCGTTCCATGTATACAAAGTAGTCACCTCACATCGAGGAATCACACGGACAGATCTTTCCCCATGTATTCGCTTTTCCGTTTCCCCAGCAACAAACAGAAACTTACGACCAAAGCTGCCATGCCCGTCACATACCAAAACCAGTTCGCATACCCTTGTGCGGAAAAGAAACTATACATCATGCCCCCTACTGTATTGCCGACCGCCCCGCCGATCGACGAAGCTACACCGATTAGACCAAAGGCGGTACCGATGGAGTTTTCAGGAACCAATTGGGTTAATTCGGCATCGATTCTCGGTTCGATCGTCACTTCTCCCAACGAAAAAAGTGCAACGGCAAACAACAGCACGAACAGATAGGGACTGTATCCGAACAGGATAAGACCGGTCGCCATCGTTCCAAGCCCGAAAAACATGGCAAAAGAGAGGGAGTGTTTGCGCGATAACCAAGCAGACAGGGGGATCTGGAAAAAGATTACGGCAATCGCGTTTACCGTAAACAGCAGACTGACACCCCATTCCGAGAATCGCATCTGGGTAAACAACGGCAGGGTTAGTTCCATTTGCGTATACAGCACCATGAAACAGATATTCGCCAAGATTAAGTACCAGACCCCTCTTGTTCGGAAAATATCCCTCACGAGGTGCCAATTAGTCACCTGTTTCTCTTGTTGCACACGTAGCTTTGGAACGAAGCCGACTGTCAACAGAGCGAACACAAAATAGATAACCGCGACGATCATAAACACATATTGCGGGTTGGAGAATATCGCGAGCGCACCGAGTAGCGGCCCAAGGGAAACCCCTAGATTGGTGAACGTGCTTCGGATCGAAAAAACGAGCGTTCGCTCAACCCCCGCGGACAGTTGAACTAAAGCGGCCTTCCCTGCAGGTGTGTACAAGGCGGACCCAAGCCCCATGAAGATCGACCATAGAATCACCCAAAAAGCGGAGTGCGAATAAGCAATCCCGACATATGAGAAACCGCGAATCATCAGTCCGCCAAACATCGTCGCTTTCGTTCCATAGCGATCGGAACAAAGGCCGCCCAAGAAGGTCATCCCCTGTTGCGCCCACAATTTTGCTGTCAAAGCCATGCCGATTTGCACCGTAGACATCCCAATCTCTTGCGCGAGGAAAATTGAAAAGAAGGGGATGATCATAAAGCTCCCCAAACTGATTGCCCATAAACCCAAGATCACGACCCAGACACGAGGAGGTAGCGGTTTGATTTTGGAAAACGTGTTCATTTTTTCCACACGGTCTGAATGCAGCTAACCGCAGCCTGACAGTTGGCCATCGCCATCGTGACGGTTGAACCCAATGCGTACACACTGGCGATTTCGCCTTTAAAATCACATGGAGGTTTGACGTAATCGCCCGGCTTCGCTTTAAGACGGACTTGTTGAACTCCTGGGAATTGAGACACCATGCCGACACCTTGCACCCGGTCGATAGTACCTTCCTTCATAGGGTACAGATAGTATTCGGAGGCCCCCTGAATCGGTTGCGCGGGGATCTCCGGCGCAAGTCCAAACGCGATGCGGAGGATTTGCTCATAGATGTCGATTCCGAACGTATCGGAAATCATAGGACCGATCATGCCCCCCCCCAACCGAGGGTTGACCTCGACAAGAGCCGGTCCCTTGTCCGTCAGCACGACTTCCGTGTGCGTCACCCCGTGATCTACCCCCATCGCTTTAAACAACCGGGTGATCAGTAACTCGACCTGATGCTCCGTTTCGCGGTCGAGTTGAACCGGGAACGAATTGCCCAATTCGACAAAATAAGGCAAGTTGCCCATCACTCGATCGGACAAGCCGAGGATTCGCGTTTCTCCTTCATACGTGATCGCCTCGACACTGTAGACCGGCCCGTAGAGAAACTCTTCCAACAAAAGCGTTCCTCCGGCCTGTTTTGCCATCTCGCTCGTCTCGGCAAATTGATTCTGTAGGTCGCTCTCGTCCTGAATAAACCGAACTTGCGAACTGCCCGTTCCTCTTGACGATTTGAGGATACAAGGGTTCCCCCATTCAAGAAGGCGCTCCCGAGCTGTATTCAGATCCTCCACGACTTCAAATCTCGGATGAAGAATCCCTTCTCGTCTGCAAAGTTCACGGTTGTGATCCTTGTTCCGAGCCAAAGAAACTGCCTCCGGGGCCATAAATCTATAACCATAGTGAGCGGCTACTTGTGCTGACTGTTCAATGTGTCCATCCGTCATCGAAACGACGGCATCGACCATAGATTCTCCGCGTAGCCGCTCCGTCGCTTCGATCAAGCTGTCCACCTTGGACGTATCGACGATCCAGAGTCGATGAACCTGATCGAGGATGTCTCGAAACGGATCTGCCGCATATCTTCCCTTGTCATGAGTGAAGAACGTGACCTCCAGTCCTACCCTTAACGCGCATTTGACGATATTCAGACCAGAACCTGATGACGTAGCTTCAATGATTAAAACATGTCCTTTCATCTCGCACCCCGCTGCTTCTCCATGTGAAACACGACTTGTTCGTGTGACCATTCCGCATGCCTAATCGCTTCTTCTACCGTTGAACCGACTGCGAGCACATAGCCCTGTCTAGAGTCGGATGATTCAGCTTGTCCGATGATGTCACCGGCTTCTGCGTTGCATACCACTCGAATCACATGTTCACTCTGTTCCGCGTTTCTGACCCCGGATACCTCGGTGATTCTGCCTTCCGGTAGTTGGAAAAATCGAATCGCCGCTCCTCCCTCGCCATGTTGCCCGTACGAAATGCTGCCAAACGCAAGATACGAAAGGGTCTCAGCGATCAGATCGACACCCATGGCCAACTCGACCATCTCCCAAATTCGATCTCCTCCCACGCGGGTATGCGATTCAATAATTTTGGGACCGTTTGCTCCCAAGCGCACTTCCGTATGGGTTGGTCCTGTTTGATGGCCAGCTTTCGTTAAAAATTGCTGAATCAACTCCCGGATGGCCTCCATCTGATACTCAGGTAACCAAATCGGCAACTGATGACCCAACTCGATAAAGTGTGGCTGCTCGGTCGTCATTTTCGCAGTAACGGCCAACACGTGATGCTCCCCGCCAAAGCTGAGAGCCTCGACGCTATACTCATCTCCCTCGATAAACTCTTCAGCCAGCAGGGGAAACAACGAACATTTGGATGCCCACGCCCACGCTGCTTCTACGTCGTCGGCATTTTCGACGAATACAACCCCTTCACTACCACTACCAAAGGCAGGTTTGAGAATAAAGGGCGATTGTATTTCGTTCCAGAAAGTTATGACATCCGAACGATTATCACAAACCTTGTAGCGAATCACACTTAACTCATGGGTTGTAAGAATTTCTCGCATTTTTTCTTTGTTTCGAGTCACTTGCACGGGAAATAGAGGGTTCCCTTTGATACCGAGCAGCTCTTTCACATACGCGGCCGGTTCCAACCCAAACTCCGTAAAGGAAACGACGGCATCGATCGGTTGCTCCTCGTGCAAGGCTCGGGCAGATAAAATCGTTTCTTCAATAGATTCATAATCAAACAGGAACACTCGATCTGCCAGTTGTCGTTGCGAACCTGTCGCAAGTTCTTCTTTTTGAAACAAGGTGATGGTAACGGGAAGATTCGATGCTCTTTGCATCATTTCGTCCCATCCACCAATGATCAACATATGAGGTTTCAAAATCGTAACGCTCCTTTGTATTCGAGCTCAAGCTTAACGCAGAGCAACCAGCCATTGATCCTCAAAACGGGTTTCCGAGTTGCCGATAATCAAAATCGTGCATTCGTCGATCTGCTCAAAGTGATCGATAAGGTCTTTCAAGGGAACGACTAGCAAACGCTCCGTTTCCTCTCCCAGATTGCTAGCGATTACAACAGGAGTCTCCGGTAAGCGTTCCGGACTGAAAATATCGACCATCTGTTGCAACCGTTCTTTTGCACGTTGTACAGGCGGGTAAAACTGCGGATATTGTTCGATCGGATAGAAGTCAGGGTTGAACTCCGCGTTGTACCGAAGCTTGTACACAACGGTCACAAAATCTCCCTCCGCACAGGCTTTAAACCGACGATCATTAACTTCAGGTTTCGTCAAGTCATCACACAATGCATTAAAAGCAAAGCCGTTCATTAGTGGCGCTCCCAACTTGGAAGCTGCTACTTGAGCCGCCGTGATACCCGGGAGCACTTCGACATCAATCCCATCCTCCCGCTTGTAGCCCCGCTTGACCAGCTCTGGGAACAAGTACGCAGCCATCCCCCAAATCCCCGGATCGCCGCTAGACAGCATCACGACATGCTTTCCCAGCTCCGCTTGTTCGATCGCGGCCTGAATTCGGAGATCGCGAAAATCCTTTTGGGTCTCCGCCTGATCTAAAATATCGAACGTCTGAGCCTCTGCGGTAATAAATTGCTTTACCTGCTCAATGAAGCTTTCGTGTCCGATTAAGACGTCTGCCGAACGAATAACTTGAATAAGAGACTGGGTCATGAAATCGTTGTCATAAGGTACTCCTACAACCTTTATAGAGCCAAGTTTTTTTCCCACGATAAGAACCTCCACTTTAGATATGCATACATTATATATTTAATCATTAGGTTAATCAACACCAAGCCTATTGTCCCTTTGTTAATAAAAGAAAGCGTCGTCATTCAAGATAAGAATGACGACGCTTTCTTTTATTCAGAAGCTATTCTTCTGTCGATTCCGTTTCACTAGTTACCTCACGCACCTTGCTCTCGATCAAATCCCACACTTCCTCGCGGCCGAGGCCGGTGTCGGAGGAGGTGAGGATGATCGGGGTGCCGGGGATCAGGCCCAAAGTCTGGCGGATCACTTTCAGGTGTTTCTGGTATTGACCGCGCGAGATTTTGTCCGCTTTGGTCACGACGATCGCGTGGTCGCGACCGGAGGCGACGAGGTATTGGTAGAACTCGACGTCCTCTTTGGACGGGGCGTGACGGATGTCGACCAGCTGCAGGATCAGCCTCAGGTTGTCGCGGATGTCGAGGTAGCGGGTGATCATTTTCCCCCACTGTTGCTTGACCGCCACCGGCACTTTGGCAAATCCGTAGCCCGGGAAGTCGACGAAGTAGAACTCATTGTTGATCAGGAAATAGTTCAGTTGCTGCGTCTTGCCCGGCGTTGAGGAACGACGCGCCAAGTTGCGGCGATTCAGCAATTTGTTGATCAAAGAAGACTTGCCCACGTTGGAGCGACCTGCCATCGCAATCTCTGGCAGGTTCCCCTCCGGGTATTGATCCGGCTTGACAGCCGAGATGATAAATTGTGCGTCACGAATAATCATACTTGTTTCACCAGCGCATGCTCCAAGACTTGATCCATGTGCTCAACCAAGACGATTTCCAGTTCGTTGCGTACCGTTTCCGGAATGTCTTCGATGTCCTTTCTGTTGTCGATCGGCAGGAGAACTTTCTTGATCCCCGCCCGATGTGCACTCATGCTTTTCTCTTTGACCCCACCGATCGGCAAGACGTTGCCGCGCAAGGTGATCTCGCCGGTCATCGCCACTTCTTTTGAAACCGGGTTGCCGGTCAAGGCGGAGACGAGCGCCGTACACATCGAGATGCCGGCGGACGGGCCGTCTTTTGGCACCGCGCCTTCCGGAACGTGCAGGTGGATGTCGTTCTTCTCCAAGAAGTCCGGGTCGATGCCCAGTTTGTCCACGCGGGAACGGATGTAGGAGAACGCCGCTTGCGCCGACTCTTTCATCACGTCACCCAATTGACCGGTAAGCGTCAGTTTGCCTTTGCCCGGATAGGTGGCCGCTTCGATCGACAGCGTGTCGCCACCGACCGCCGTCCACGCCAAACCGGTGACGACGCCGACTTGGTCTTCCTGTTCCGCCAAGCCGAAACGGAAGCGCTCCGCTCCGAGGAAGTCGGTCAGGTTGTCCGGCGTGATCTCGACTTTCTCCGCTTCGCCGGAGACGATCGTCTTCGCCGCTTTGCGGCACAATGACGCCATCGTCCGCTCCAAGTTGCGGACGCCCGCTTCCCGCGTGTAGCCGCGAATCACTTTCAGAATCGTGTCATCGCTGATTACGACCTGCTCGGCGGTGAGGCCGTGGTTCTCCAATTGCTTGACCAGCAGGTGGTTGCGGGCGATGTGCATTTTCTCCACTTCGGTATAGCCGGACAGTTGGATCACTTCCATCCGATCCATCAGCGGCTGCGGGATGTTGTGCAACACGTTGGCGGTGGTGATAAAAAGGACTTTGGAGAGGTCGTACGGGATCTCCAAGTAATGGTCGCTAAACGTGTTGTTCTGTTCCGGGTCGAGCACTTCCAACATCGCCGACGACGGGTCGCCGCGGAAGTCGGACGTCATCTTGTCGATCTCGTCGAGCAGGAGCATCGGGTTGATCTCCCCCGCCGTCTTCATCGCTTGGATGATCCGACCGGGCATCGCGCCGACATACGTCCGGCGGTGACCGCGAATCTCCGCTTCATCGCGCACGCCGCCCAGCGAAATGCGAACATACTTGCGCCCCAGCGCTTTGGCGACGGAGCGAGCCAGAGACGTTTTGCCCACGCCCGGCGGTCCGACCAAGCAGAGGATCGGGCCTTTGAGCTTCTTGACCAGTTTCTGCACGGCGAGGTATTCCAAGATGCGCTCTTTGACTTTTTCCAAGCCGTAGTGCTCTTCTTCGAGAATCCGCTCCGCTTTGGCGAGGTCGATCTCCTCTTCCGCCTCCTCCGTCCACGGCAACGCCAGCACCCAATCGATGTAGGTGCGGATGACGGAGCCTTCCGCCGAGGTGGTCGGCATCTTTTCGAGACGGTCGATTTCCTTCTCGACTTTCTCGCGAACTTCGTCGGGTAGGTTCTTCTGCGCCATCTGCTCGCGGAGCTCGTCCGCTTCGCCGGCGCGACCTTCCTTCTCGCCGAGTTCCTTTTGAATCGCTTTCATCTGTTCGCGCAGGTAGTATTCCTTCTGCGTCTTCTCCATCTGCTTGCGGACGCGCTGGTTGATCTTGCGCTCCAACTCCAGCACTTCACGCTCGTCGGCGAGCAACTTGAGCAGTTTGTCCAAGCGCTCTTTGACGTCGACCGCTTCGAGGATCGCCTGCTTGTCCTTGATCTTCAAGGTCAGGTGCGACGAGATCGCATCGGCGAGGCGACCCGGTTCGTCGATGTCGGTGACAGACGCCAGCGTCTCCTGCGAGATCTTCTTCGACACTTTGATGTATTGGTCGAATTGCTGCAGGACGGCGCGCATCATGGCGTCGATCTCCGCGTCATGCTCCTGTGGTTCGTGAATTTCCTCGACTTCGACCATGTAATGGTCGTCGCTCTCTACGTATTTGGTGATCGAAGCCCGGTTCAGACCTTCGACCAGCACGCGCATCGTGCCGTTGGGCAACTTGAGCATCTGCTTGACGCGCGCGACCGTTCCCATCTGGAAAATATCATCCGGTTCCGGTTCATCGATATGCATTTCGACTTGGGATACGAGGAGGATCAGGTTGTCGCCGACCATCGCCGCTTCCAGGGCGCGAACCGATTTCTCCCGACCGACGTCGAGGTGCATCACCATCGTCGGGTAAATCAGCAACCCGCGCAAGGGCAGCAACGGCAGCGTCCGTGTTTTCTTACTGATTCCCATCGCGTTCACCTCCATCTACACTCAGAAAAAAAGTCCAACTGGTTATGTATGAACTCCATTGTACCTTATGGTCGCCCCCTGCACAAGAAAAGAGCAGGGAGACTTGCGCCTCCCTGCATCGTTGTACCGTCTTCCGTGTAGGTACCGACACTTAGGCGTTGACGTTGCCGCCGGTTCCGTTGGCGTTGAGCGGCGTGTTCAGGTTGAGCGCGCCGAGCAACGGGGCCGGAGAGGCGACGGTTTCCGTTTCGGTTTCCTTCTCCGGCAGCAACGAGGTTTCCAATACTTGCTCGATGCGTTCGACCGGGATGATCTCGATGCCTTCGTAGGTTTTGAAAATATCCTGCCAGTTATCCTTGGGGATCACGACGCGGGTCGCACCGGCTTGCTTGGCGGCGTCGACTTTGGCGATCACGCCGCCGATCGGCTTGACGAAACCGCGGATCGACACTTCGCCGGTCATCGCCAGCTTGTTGTCGACCGGGATGCCTTTGATCGCCGAGTAGATCGCCGTCGCCATCGTGACACCGGCGGACGGGCCATCGACCGGGATGCCGCCGGGGAAGTTGATGTGCAGGTCGTAGTCCAGCGGGTCGACATCCATCGTGCGGCGCAGCACGGTCATCACGTTTTCGATCGAGCCTTTGGCCATCGACTTGCGACGGATGGAGCGACCGCCTGCGTTGTTCGACTCCTCCTCGACCACACCGGTGATGTTGAACGTCCCCTTGCCTTTCTCCTTCGCCGGAGTGGCGGTGACTTCGATCTCCAGCAGCATGCCCATGTTCGGGCCGTAGACGGCCAAGCCGTTGACGAAGCCGACTTGCGGCGCATCGGGCACCGCTTTTTCCGGGCGCGGCGACAGTTGCGAAAAGTTCATCACCCACTCGATATCCGCTTTGGTGATTCGTTTGCGCTGTTCGCCGAGCGAGACACCGGCTGCGATCTGCACGGTGTTGACCGCTTCCCGCCCGTTGGTGCAGTACTTGGCGATCGTTTCCACCGCTTCTTCGTCGATGTCAAACAGCATTTTCTTGACGGCGTTGCGCACGATCTGCATGATCTCGTTCGGGCGCAAGGCGCGGAAGAAGATCTCCACGCAACGCGAGCGGATCGCCGGCGGAATCTCTTCCGGCGTGCGCGTGGTCGCACCGATCAGCCGGAAGTCGGCCGGCAAGCCGTTTTGGAAAATATCGTGGATGTGACTGGGGATCTGGTTGTCCTCCGTCGAGTAGTAGGCGCTTTCCAGAAACACTTTGCGGTCTTCCAGCACTTTCAGCAGCTTGTTCATCTGAATCGGATGAAGTTCGCCGATTTCGTCAATAAACAGCACGCCGCCGTGCGCTTTGGTCACCGCCCCTTGCTTCGGCTGCGGGATGCCCGCCATGCCCATCGCGCCCGCCCCTTGGTAGATCGGGTCGTGGACCGAACCGATCAGCGGGTCGGCGATGCCCCGCTCGTCAAATCGCGCCGTGTTCGCATCCAGTTCGACGAACTTGGCTTCTTTCTTAAACGGAGAGATCGCCGATTTCTTCGCTTCCTGCAACACCAGCCGTGCGGCAGCCGTCTTGCCGACACCGGGCGGTCCGTAGACGATCACATGCTGCGGGTTCTGCCCGCACAAGGCGGCCCGCAACGCTTTCAGCCCGTCCTGCTGTCCGACGATTTCGTCAAAATGGGACGGACGCGTCTTCTCGGCCAACGGTTCGGTCAGCGAGATCGAACGCATCTTGCGCAGTTTTTCGAGTTCTTTTTTCGATTCGCTCTCAATCGCCGAGCGGTTCGACTGTTGCGACTTCAGCTGGTTCCAGAAATACAGCCCGATCACCACGGCGAAAAACACTTGAATCAGGCTGAGCACCATTGAAAAACTGTTCATACGGCTTACCCTCCTCTACCTCTCGTGCCACGGGGATGATGGGATTAGTATGCCCGTGGCGGAGGCAATCAAAACCTGCTCCGCCAAGAACCGCACAACGAAAAAGAACCGATTCCCATGAACGGGAATCGGTTCGGAGCGCCTGTTTCAGGCGGTGTGGTTATGCGGTTTCTTCTTGCTTGGTTTTACCGTCGCGCAACACCAGTTTCGGCAGCTCTTCGCGCTTGACCGCTTCCTGGGTTACGACGCACTTTTCGACCTCTTCACGAGACGGCAGGTCGAACATCACGTCGAGCATGATCGACTCGATGATCGCGCGCAGTCCGCGTGCGCCCGTCTTGCGGGCGATCGCTTCCTTGGCGATCTCTTCGAGCGCTTCGTCGGTAAACTCGAGCTCGATGTTGTCCATGCCGATCAAGCGGTTGTACTGCTTGACGATCGCATTCTTCGGCTCGGTCAGGATGAGCTTGAGCGCTTCCACGTCGAGCTGTTCGAGCGCGGTCAAAACCGGCAGACGACCGACAAACTCCGGGATCAGACCGTAGCGTTGCAGGTCTTCCGGCATCAGGTTCGCCAGCACGACGTCTTTGTCTTCGGCACGCTTGTTGTCAGCACCGAAGCCGATCACTTTGTCGCCCATGCGACGCTTGATCAGCGCTTCCATGCCGTCAAACGCACCGCCGCAGATAAACAGCACGTCTTTGGTGTCGATCTGGATAAACTCCTGATGCGGATGCTTGCGGCCCCCTTGCGGCGGGACGGAAGCCGTGGTGCCTTCCAAGATCTTCAACAGCGCCTGCTGCACGCCTTCGCCGGATACGTCGCGGGTGATCGACGGGTTTTCCGACTTGCGCGCGATCTTGTCGATTTCGTCGATGTAGATGATGCCCTTTTGCGCTTTTTCCACATCGTAGTCGGCCGCTTGGATCAGGCGAAGCAGTACGTTCTCGACGTCTTCGCCGACGTAGCCCGCTTCGGTGAGCGAAGTAGCGTCGGCGATTGCGAACGGAACGTTCAGAATGCGAGCCAGCGTTTGCGCCAACAGGGTTTTACCCGAACCGGTCGGGCCGATCAGCAGGATGTTCGACTTGGAGATCTCCACGTCTTCCTGCTTGGTTTGCGAGTTGATGCGTTTGTAGTGGTTATAGACGGCGACGGACAGCGCTTTTTTGGCAGCGTCCTGACCGATGACATATTGATCGAGCGTCGTTTTGATCTCCCGCGGTTTGGGGACATCTTTCATCTCAAACTCTTCTTCTTCTCCGAGCTCCTCTTCCACGATCTCGTTGCAGAGTTCGATGCACTCGTCACAGATGTAAACGCCGGGTCCGGCAACCAACTTGCGCACTTGGTCTTGAGTCTTGCCACAGAAAGAGCATTTGAGCTGCCCTTTGTCGTCGTTGAATTTGAACATGTAGTCCCCTCCTTACTTCGAATCGGCGGCGGCTTCGGTGGTGCTGGTGATCACTTGGTCGATCACGCCGTAGCTCAAAGCTTCTTCAGCCGACATGTAGTAGTCGCGCTCCATGTCCGCTTTGACTTTGTCGTACGGTTGACCGGAGGTGTCCGCGATGATGCGGGTCAGCTTTTCCTTGGTCTTGAGGATCAGCTCGGCATGGATCTTGATGTCGCTGGCTTGCCCGCGCACACCGCCGAGCGGCTGGTGGATCATGACTTCCGCGTTCGGCAAGGCGAAGCGTTTGCCCTTGGCACCGGCGGTGAGCAACACCGCGCCCATCGAAGCGGCCAGTCCGATGCAGATCGTCGAGACGTCCGGCTTGATGTAGTTCATCGTGTCCAGAATCGCCATCCCGGCGGTGACCGAACCGCCCGGAGAGTTGATGTAGAGAGAGATGTCCTTGTCGGGGTCTTCCGCCGCCAAGAACAACAGCTGTGCGATGATGGTATTCGCCACATCGTCATCAATTTCGGAGCCAAGGAACACGATGCGATCCTTCAGCAGGCGCGAGTAGATGTCATACGCTCGCTCCCCGCGGCTCGTTTGCTCGATGACCGTCGGTACTAAGTTCATCAGGAATCCTCCTTTGCCCCTGACCCTAAGGTCGTTGGTTGACTCGCATGGCATATGTATCGAGTTATGTATTTTGGAAAAACAAGGCACTTTATGCAAAGTGCCTTGTTCGTTCCGCCTAAAATATGGGTGCTTTATGTGATCTTACCACAAACCCTGTGGCATGGATACCGCGAATTTACGCGACCTTTGCCGATTCAACGAGCATCGCAACCGTTTTGCGAGTCTTGATGTCGTTATGCAGGTTGGTCAGGCCCGGGTCGCGGGATTCGAGGATCGACTTCACGCGCTCGACGTCGAGTTTCGCAGATTCTGCGATCTTCGCCAGTTCGGTGTTGATCTCCTCTTCGGTCGCTTCCATGCCTTCCGCGTTGGTGATCGCTTCCAGCACCAGACCGGTGCGAACGCGAGTTTCCGCTTGTGCACGGAACTCCTCTTTCATCTTCGCTTCGTCTTGGCCGGTGAATTGGATGTACGCGTCAAACGGGATGCCTTGCATTTGCAGGCGTTGTTTGAAGTCGTTCATCAGCACTTCGATCTCGTTCTCGATCATCACAGCCGGCACTTCAACGGTTGCGTTGGAGACCGCTTGGGTGATCACTTGCTCTTCGACGTACATCTTCGCGTCGTTTTCCGCTTTTTCTTTGAGCTTATTCTCGATGTCCGCTTTCAATTCGTCCAAGGTGTCAAATTCGGAGATGTCCTTCGCGAACTCATCGTCCAGCGCCGGCAGCTGCTTGGACTTGATTTCGTTCAGCTTGATCTCGAACTTCGCCGGTTGGCCGGCCAGGTTCGCCACATGGTACTCGGACGGGAAGGTGACTTCGATCGTCTTCTCTTCGCCCTTCTTCAAGCCGACGAGTTGCTCTTCAAAGCCCGGGATGAACATGCCGGAGCCGATTTCGAGCTGGTAGTTGTCCGCTTCGCCGCCTTCGAACGCTTCGCCGTTGACGAAGCCCTTGAAGTCCATGTTGACGGTGTCGCCGTTTGCAACCGCGTGGTCGTCGCCAGCGACGATGATCTCCGCGTGGGAGTTTTGCAGGTTCTTCAGCTCTTGTTCCAGCTCTTCAGCCGAAACGGTGAAGTCCTTCTTCTCCACGCTCAGACCTTTGTACTCGCCGAGTTCAACTTCCGGCTTGACGGTGACGGTCGCCTTGATCACAGCGGTTTCGCCTTTGCCGAATTGTACGATGTCGATTTCCGGACGGTCAACCGGGATGATGTTCGCTTCTGCTACAGCCTTGCTGTAGGCTTCCGGTAACAGGATGTCCAGCGCGTCCTGGTATAATACCTCAACGCCGTAGGTGGATTCGAAGATCGGGCGCGGCACTTTGCCTTTGCGGAAGCCCTTCATGTCGACGGTCTTCACGACCTTCTTGAACGCGGCGTCGAGCGCTGCGTTAACGTCTTCGGCGGTTACTTCAAATTCGAGTACGCCTACGTTTTTCTCGGTTTTTTCCCATTGCTTAAGAGCTACTGCCATGTTAATCCTCCTTAATCTTGACCGGGCGGAAAGCACGTATGTATGGTGTACGTGGCTTGTCCACGATGATTTCTATCAGAATAGACCACCCTATTATAGCACAAATGCTTGTCGTTTCAAATGGGTCGGGAAAAGTAAAAAAACACCCTGCGCCTTCATCGGGCACAGGGTGTTACGTTTGGCTGGGGTGGAAGGGATCGAACCTTCGCATGACGGAGTCAAAGTCCGTTGCCTTACCGCTTGGCTACACCCCAACGGTGTAAGTTATGTGTAAATAAGTGGGGCGAACGAGGGGAATCGAACCCCCGAGTGCCAGAGCCACAATCTGGTGCGTTAACCACTTCGCCACGTCCGCCACAAAGTGCATATGGCGTCCCAGGAGGGATTCGAACCCCCGACCGACCGCTTAGAAGGCGGTTGCTCTATCCAACTGAGCTACTGAGACAGATGGAGCGGGTGATGGGAATCGAACCCACGCGACCAGCTTGGAAGGCTGGAGTTCTACCATTGAACTACACCCGCATCGTTTGGAATGATTCTTCGGTGTTGCAGTGACGAATGTTATCATACACCATCCGAAGTTCGATGTCAAGAGCTTTAGGTGATAAAAAAAGGAGTGAGGCAAAAGCACGAATGCTTCCGCCTCAATAGGTATGCGTCAGATCGAAGGCGGGAATCGGGTCGCCTTCGAGCGTGTAAAACGTGAAGTTGGCCGTCACTCGGCTGCCGCTTGCCTCATCGTCGTCACGATCGCAGTTGAACTCGGCGATCGCATAGGTGCAGACGGTGTAACCGCGCGGGTACGAGAGACTGCCGGGATTCAGGAAGACGCGACCGTTCTCGACATACAGGGTCGGGGTGTGCGTGTGTCCGAAGACGGTTAGGCGGGCATCGAGCTCCTGAGCGCGGTAGAACAACGGCAACGGCGAGGTCTTGACGTGCAAGGTGTGACCGTGGGTGATCAGCCCGTTGACGCCGAGCAGGTCGAAAGTTTGCTCGACTTCCGCCGTCCCCGGTGCGTCGCAGTTGCCGCAGATCGTGATCGTGTTCGGGTAGCGCCCCAGCACGTCA
>DASTWJ010000221.1:0-4820 GCA_035776695.1 Bacilli bacterium | reverse complement strand
GGGAAAAGAGGACATGCTCGCACGGTATGATTTTTTGCAGGAGTTTCTCAAGCAGAGCAAGCAATTCGGTGCGCTACGCCGAGAAAGTGAAGGGAAAACCGTTACCTTTGCTTTGGCAAACCTCGCCCGCAACGCAGGCTTTTCCGACACCAACCGCTTTACGTGGTCGATGGAAACGGAGAAGATGGCGGCTCTTGCGCCTTATCTGCAACCGATTCGAATCGGGGAAGTCGAGCTGTGCGTGTCGGTGGACGAGCAGGGGATCGCTTCCCTGCGGGTTGAGAAAAACGGGAAGACGCTCAAGAGCGTGCCGGCCAGCCTGAAAAAGGACGAAACGGTTGTAAAGTGCAAAGAGGTTCTGAAGTCGCTGAAAGACCAGTATAAGCGGGCGAGGGCATCGCTGGAACAGGCGATGGTGTCGGAAGCGGCGTTCAGCATGCCTGAATTGACGGAACTGACTCGCCATCCGGTGATTCAACCGCTTCTTCGCGACCTCGTGTTCACATGTGCAGAAGGGATTGGCTATCTTCGTGACGGCGCGTTGGTCGATGTGGCGGGGGCGCGGATCGAGGTACGTCCTGATGCTGCCTTGCTCATCGCCCACCCGGTTCATCTGTACGAGTCCGGCAAGTGGTCCGATTTTCAACGGGACATCGTCAAAGGGCAGGTGAAGCAGCCGTTCAAACAAGTCTTCCGCGAGCTCTATCGTCCCAATGCGGATGAGTTGGCTTCGAAGACGATTTCCAAACGCTATGCCGGGCATCAGATTCAACCCAATAAGACGGTGGCTTTGTTGCGCGGACGCGGTTGGACGGTAAGCTATGAGGAGGGACTCCAGCGGGTGTATCATGCGGAGAACGTCATCGGGCATATCTACGCGCTGGCGGATTGGTTCTCGCCTGCGGATGTGGAGGCACCGACTCTTGAAGAGGTTCACTTCACGCATCGAAAGACGGGGAAATTGCTGCCCTTTGATGAGATTCCACCGGTGATTTTCTCAGAAGTGATGCGCGATGTGGACTTGGTGGTAAGCGTCGCTCATGTGGGCGGCGTCGATCCCGAAACCAGCCTGTCGACCATCGAGATGCGAGCGGTGTTGGTGGCCGAAATGCTGCGCCTGATGAAGCTCGACAACGTAAGCATCAAGGGCACACACGCCCACATCGCCGGGAAGCTCGGCGACTACACGGTTCATCTCGGCAGTGGTCAGGTACACAAGATGGCCAGCGGTGCCGTTCACATCTTGCCGGTGCACGCGCAACATCGAGGGCGAATCTTCCTGCCGTTTGTGGATGAGGACCCGAGAACGGCGGAGATCATCTCGAAGATCACGTTGCTGGCGGAAGACAAGAAGATCAAAGACCCGAACATCCTCGAACAACTTCGGGGGTAAGGGTTGCATCACCAAATCAGTTGGAAAAATAACAAACGCTCTCATCTTCTTTGAACGGTGACCCGTAGGGTGGACACTTTGAAAAAAGTGACCTTCTTGCGGGGAATCACTCACTGAACAGGATGAGAGCGTTTTGTGTTGTAGGAGTTATCGATCGGTCTCGTCATCCATCTCGGCCAGGCGCTTGATCGTCAGCAGCCGTTTGTCCCATTGGGTGGCGAGGCGGGACATCCAACGGGCCGTCGCTTCAAGCGGCTCCGTGCGGATCTTGTAGCGCATCTCGCGGCCGACGCGTTCGCCGGAAACAAGTCCGGCCGCATTGAGGATGCCGAGGTGTTTGACGACCGCCTGCCGGGAGACGGGCATGTCGGCTGCAAGTGTTGTCGCGCTGGCTTCACCATGCGAGGCAAGCAAGTCCATCAACAGGCGACGGGTGGCATCCGCCAGCGCAGCCAGAACGACTTCCCGCTCCTGATCACGGGTCACACCGACGGCTCCTCCGCCCATTGGCGCAGCATCTCCAGCTGTTGAATCCAGCCTTGGGTATTGCCTTCAAACGCATCGCGACGCGTGGTGTCAGGCGCATCAAGCTTGGAGAAGCCGCTTTCCACGACGCGCAACCGTGTGCCGTTGTCTTCCTCGCGCAAGGTGAATTCGACCCGCGTGGAATTGCCTTCCGACGGTTCGGTATCGGGAAATGTGCTCGCCCAGCGGCAGACGAGGCGGTAGGGCGGTTCCGATGTTTCAATGATCACCGGGAAGTTGCCGTGTTGATCGGTCTCAGCCAACACCCGCGCCCCCTTCACTTGCACCGACTTGGGTCCGCCTTCACCGACCCACCAAGCCGGCTGACTCACCAGCCCCCACACTTTCTGCAGTGGTGCGGCAATGAAAATCTCGCGTTCGATTTGATCCCTGTTCATGTTTGCTTCCTCCTTCGAATCGGATGTGCAACTAAATGGTAGCACATAAAAGGTTGTTATGCAACTAATCGGTTGCACGATCTATCAATAAGAACCGCAAACCATATGGTTTTGCGGTTCTAGTTTCTTTTACAAATGGAAAACTTGACGTCTTCGCAACGGGAAGTGATTTCGTCTAATCCGGGGAGCCATCGGGGAAGGAGCTCGTAATTTCCCGATCTTACCTTCTCAACTAACCATCATTTGCTCTCCGAAACAAGCGGCTCCAAACTTCTCTTGCACAGCACCGCCTTGATTGCAAAATAGTCAACTTCTCTCGGCAACGCCTCTTTTAACGGCTTCAGCTTTTCTGCTCCCAACTCGTCGATCACCTGCAGGATCAAAAGTTCGTGTTCGACAGGGATGATGCGCTCCCATTGCATCTCGTACCCTTCGGAAGCAGCTCGGATGATGTGTTCCTGCACGGTGCGGATGTGCAAACCACGTTCTGTGGCGACATCTTCGATCAGCACGCCGGAGTGGAAAAGTTCGTAGGTGAGAATGTGGCTGGGCGTGTCACTCGCCGAAGTCGTGCTGTTGCCTTGGCTTGAGGTGCTCGCACTTGCGCTAACGAGAGCGTTGGTGGCGTTGAAAGTGCCCGTGTCAGGGTTTGCATGAGGTTCGATGCTTCCGTTCCTGCCCTCAGTGCCTGCAGTCGAGGCATCGGCCGTGTCAAATACGGCACCATCTGCCCCAACCAAGGACATCACCTCACCACCCTCACTCTCCGGCACAGCCATGCCTTTCTCTTTCGCATACTCTTGCAGCAACTCCAAGAACGACTCCCCATACTTGCGAAACTTCGCCTCACCCACGCCCTTGATCTGCAACATCGCCACCGCATCCAGCGGGCAGCGCTCGCTCATCTCGCGCAGGGTGCTGTCGGCGAAGATGATATACGGCGGCACCTTCTCCTGCTGCGAGATCACCTTGCGCAACTCGCGCAGACGGCCGAACAGATCGGCGTCGGGGCGGGCGGCGGCTTCTTGTACCATCCGCACTTTTTGCATCACGGTAGTTTGTCCCTGCAACACGGGTACCGCCTGCTGCGACAGTTGTACGACGGGGAACTTGCCTTCGGTCAGGGTGAGGTACCCTTCGGCGGTGAGGACGTGCATCAGATCCACGATTTCTTTTTCCTTGTAGTCTTTCATCAGGCCGTAGGTCGGCAGTTTGTCGAAGCCGAATTGCTTGACCTTCTTGTTCGCGGAGCCTTTGAGCACTTGCGCGACCAAGGTGACGCCGAAGCGCTCCTTCATCCGCCGCACGCAGGAAAAGATCTTCTGCGCCTCGACGGTGATGTCGTGCAGCTCGCTGTCATCCACGCAGTTCGAGCAACGCCCGCACGGCTCCATCGGCTGGTCCTCGAAGTAGTCGAGGATGTAGTTGCGCAGGCACCGCGTGGTGTGACAGAAGTCGACCATCGCTTGGAGCTTTTTGTACTCCTGTCCTTTGCGCTCCTCGTTTGTGGACTGCTCGATGAGGAACTTTTGCACGAGCACGTCTTGCGGGTGGTACAGCAAATAACAGGAGGACGGCTCGCCATCTCGCCCTGCACGACCCGCTTCTTGGTAGTAGGACTCCATGTTTTTCGGCATGTTGTGATGGATGACGAAGCGGACGTTCGACTTGTCAATGCCCATACCGAATGCGTTCGTGGCGACCAACACTCTCAGATCGTCATACAAAAATTGCTCCTGCGCCCGCGTCTTTTCCTCATCCGACAACCCCGCATGGTACTTGCCCGCTGCAAATCCACGGTTCTGCAAATGCGTACAAACCGCATCGACTTCCTTGCGCGTCGCGCAGTATACGATCCCGGCGTGCTCTTGATGTTGGCGCAGAAAATCATCCAGAAAATCCTGCTTGTTCACGCCGCGCAGGATGGAGAACGTGAGATTTTCCCGATTAAAGCCGGTGAGAAACACGTGGTTGGGATCGATGTGCAGCAGGTGGAGGATGTCGCGAGTGACTTCAGGGGTGGCGGTAGCGGTAAAGGCGGTGATGCGGGGACGAACGGGGAGTTGGTCGAGCAGGCGAGGAATCGCCAGGTAGGAGGTGCGGAAATCATGGCCCCATTGGGAGATGCAGTGCGCTTCGTCGATCGCGATCATCGAGACGTTGAGTGCTTGCAACTCGTGGAGGAACAGGTCGGAGTCCAACCGTTCGGGGGCGATGTAGAGCAGTTTCAGTTCGCCTTCTCGCGCGGAGTTCATCCGCTGGGCGACTTCGCGCCCGGAAAGGGTCGAGTTGATGAAAGCGGCCGCGATGCCCAGCTCGTTGAGGGCGTCGACTTGGTCTTTCATCAGGGAGATCAGCGGGGAGATGACCAAGGTCAACCCCGGGAGCATCAGGGCCGGAATCTGGTAGCAGATCGACTTGCCGCCACCGGTCGGCATGATCCCGAGCGTGTCGGAACCGCCGAGGATGTTCGCAATGATCGCTTCCTGTCCGGGTCGAAAGGA
>DASTWJ010000220.1:0-4719 GCA_035776695.1 Bacilli bacterium | reverse complement strand
ACGATCTTCGCGTGGAGCACGCCGAGACCCGCCAAGTTAAACAACAAGCTTGACCCAAATGCGCCCATGCCGAGGATCGTGACTTTGGCTTGTTTGAGTCGTTCTTGGAAGTGGGCGGGGGCGCGGTCAAAGTTCGCGTAGTACTCGAACAGGTTGAGGTTGCCTTTGTAGCGGTCGCGTTCCTGTGCGGTCAGTTCGGTCTGCTCCTCCGAGGCGCGGTCGTACAAAAACCCCATCTCATGCAGAGCCGACACCGCTTCGTCCAGCTCCTGGCGAGTCAGCGCCGGAAAGTGGGCCATCATCTCCATATGTACCTGTTCCAGCGTCCGCGTGCCGTCCAGCAGTTGGACCAAGCGGCGCACGGAACCTTGCTCATCCTCCAAGTCGACCGCCACGCCAAACTGTTCGCCGAGGCGCACGACGCCTGGGGTCAGTTCGTATACCGGGTGAATGTGTTTGAAGATCGGGCGACGTTCCATGCTAGGTTCCACCTTTCTTGTGACGGTTGTCCCGTGTATTGTCATAGGAGAAGGGACAGTTGCAGGAACTGTCCCTCCGGTCGATCGGTTAGTTAGCAGGCCGTGCAGAGTTGCGTGGTTTTTACTTGCTCCACTTTTTTCGCTTGAATTTTCATCGGAGATCCCTCCTCGGTCGTTTTGTAAGTATCAGGTGGTAGCGATTAGCAAGTCGCGCAGAGTTGCGTGGTTTTTACCTGCTCCACTTTTTTCGCTTGGATTTTCATGATGACCCCTCCTCTTGAATTAAGTGGTGTTTTGTTACATGTTTCTATTACTACTTGAGTTATGTTGTAATTAGAACCGCAGTTTCAGAAAATTTTTATTTGCAGTTGACAATTCGACACCTGAGTCCGTACAATGAAAAACAACATTTGACACACTTGGCGTTGAAGAAGAGGAGTAGGCATCGGGAACCGCTGCAGAGAGCTGATGGGTGGTGCGAATCAGTGCGGGACTGATGGTGAATGGACTTCTGAGCCCCGAACCGAGAAAGGTCTTCTTTTTCAGGAAAGAGGCTTGCGTAGGCTTTGGCGGGAGTTGTTGCCCCGTTACCAAGGAACACGTATTCGATGTCTGGATACGAGAGCGGGTTGTCTTTGGCAACTCATAAAGGTGGCACCACGGGTTCTTCGTCCTTTTTGGGATGAAGGCCCTTTTTTATTTCCGACGGGAGGGATTTGGGATGACGAATCACAAAGGCGATAACAAACAGGCATTGGTGACGGGCATTCGGTCGACTGGTGAGCAGCATCTGGGGAATTACTACGGGGCGATGCGCGGGCTGGTGGAGTTGCAGGAGCAGTATGAGGCGCATTACTTTATCGCCGATCTGCATGCGCTGACGACGCACCCGAAGCCGGAGAGCATGCGGGAGAACGTGCTTCGGATTGCGAAAAATTATCTGGCGGCCGGTCTTGATCCCACGCGTTGCACGTTCTACGCGCAGTCGTCACTGGCCGACTTGATCGGTGAGTTGCACACGTATCTCAGCATGGTGATGCCGCTGGGGGATCTGCTTCGCTGCCCGACGTTTAAGGAGAAGGCGAAGAAGCACCCGGACAATGTCAACTACGGCTTGGTCGGCTACCCTGTGCTGATGGCGTCCGATGTTTTGATTCACAAGGGGCAGGTCGTGCCGGTCGGTGAGGATCAGTTGGTGCATCTGGAGCTGGCGCGGACGATTGTGCGGCGGTTTAACGGGTTGTATGGCGAGACGTTCCCCGAGCCGGTGCCGCTCTCGGAGAACGCGGTGCGCATCCCGTCGCTTACGGGACAGGGCAAGATGAGCAAGTCGGATGATGAAGGGTCGTACATTTCGCTGCAGGATGAGGCGGAGACGATTCAGGGCAAGGTGAAAAAGGCGTTTTCCGATCCCCTGCGCGTGTATCGCAAGGACCCGGGGCATCCGTCGGTGGAGGGGTGCAATGTGTATCATTTGCATCACTATTTTACCGATCAAGAGGTGCGGGAGGAGTTGGCGGCGGGCTGTCTGTCTGCGAGCATCGGGTGTGTCGCGTGCAAAGCGCGTCTGGCGCAGTCGATGGCGGAGGTTGTGGAGCCGCTTCGGGAGCGGATTGCGAAGTTGCGTGATGAGGAGGTGCTCGAGGTGTTGGCGTACGGGCAGCAGAAGGCGCGGATGTCGGCGCAGCAGGTGATCACGGAAGTTCGGCGAGCGATCGGGTTGGAAATGTTTTAAAATAGAGGGAGTGACAGTTTGGGAAAAGGAGGCGTGTGGAGTGCGTGTGAATTGGATGGAGCGCGCGGAGGCGTTGCGAGAGGCTTTTTTGGAGGATTTACGAGCGTTTTTGTCGATCGACAGTGTGGAGGATCTGAGTACGGCTGGAGAAGGAAAACCGTTTGGAGAAGGGGTGGCGCAGGCGCTCTCCTTCTTGTTGGGGAAAGCGCACGCGGACGGGTTTCGCGTGAAGAATCTGGACGGCTTTGCCGGGACGATGGAGTATGGAGACGGTCAAGAGATGGTCGGGGTGCTCGCCCATGTGGATGTGGTGCCGGTCGGGGACGATTGGACGACGCCTCCATTTTCGCCGGATGTAAGGGACGGGCGGATTTATGCGCGGGGGGCGATTGATGATAAGGGCCCGGCGCTTGCGGCGTACTATGGAATGCGGCTGGTGCGTGATGCGGGTCTCCCCTTGTCGAAGCGGATTCGGTATATCGTCGGGACGGATGAGGAAAGCGGTTGGTTGTGCATGAAGCATTATGAAAAGGTGGCGGAGATGCCGGAGGTGGGGTTTTCGCCAGATGCCGACTTTCCGATCGTGCATGCGGAAAAGGGGCAGATCAATCCGACGCTTCGGTTGGAGGCGGTTGGTGAGAAGCAGGAGGCTGAGGATGCTTTGACCGGCGGTTGGGTGCTGGAGCGCTTTGCGGCTGGTGATCGGGTGAATATGGTGCCGGATCGGGCGGAGGCGGTTGTGGTGGTGACTGGCTTGGAGGATGCCGGGACTGTATCTGTTGAGGATGTATCAAAGCGATTCTCTGCTTTTTTGGAAGCGCAACAGGTGGCGGGTTCGTTGTCTGTGGATGGCGAGCGCTTGGTGTTCTTTTTGGAAGGCAAGGCGGCTCATGGCATGGAGCCGGAGAAAGGGCTGAATGCGGGGACGTTGCTGGCTGCGTTTTTGCAAGAGCTACCGTTTGCAGGGCGTGCGGAGGCGTTTTTGCGGCTCGCTGGTGGGTTGCATCAGGATCATTTTGGAGCCGGGTTGGAGTTGGCCTGTGCGGATGAGGCGACGGGGCCGCTGACGGTCAATACCGGGGTGTTGCAGTATTCGCTGGAGGAGGGTCCGGTGGTGAAGTTGAACATCCGGTATCCGGCTACGGCTTCGGTTGAGGGGCTGGTGGACAAGATACAGGCTCAGGTCGTTCGGCTGGGTTGGGTGGTTTCGGAATGCAGAACGTCGAAGTCGCATTATGTGCCGAAAGATCATCCGGCAATTCAGACGTTGCAACGGGTGTATCAGGAGCAGACCGGGGAAGAGCCGACTTTGCTCAGTACGGGTGGGGCGACGTATGCTCGATCGATGAAGTACGGTGTGGCTTTCGGGGCTGTGTTCCCCGGGCAGGAGATGACGGCTCATCAGAAGGATGAGTATGCGGCGGTGGATGACTTGGTCCGGGCGATGGCTTTGTATGCGCAAGGGATGTATGAGTTGGCTAGGTAGTATGACGGCATGGATTTGATCTTCGCTTTGGCTGCTGGTTGACTTATGTAGTGTGCCGAATGGTCTATCAGAGGTCTATTTGGTGCTATTGGCTACTCGTGTCCCCTTTGCGCCTTTTCTTTTGAAGACGTGAAAAATGACCTCCGCTTTGCTGGCCGGGGTGGCTGGGGTGCCGAGGGGCCTTGGGGAGGTCATTTCTTGCTTCTATCTTATGTCTGAAAAAGTAGCGGTGATCCATTCCTTTCGCCCGTTTTGTTGCCGATCTTCTACTTCTTGACGTGAAAAAGGACTTCTATTTGTGGAGCTTGTGCGGTTTCTAGTCGCTACAGGCAAGGTATATCCTCCGGGCTCGGGAGAACTCGAATCCCTTTGATTGTATAAGGGCGGTCGGGATTCTCGTTCTGATCTCGCCACTACGGATATACCTTCCCTTCTGCTCTCTTGAGTGCATGGCGATCCCTTTGCCTTCTCGTTTTGGAAAGAAAAGTTACTTTATTTGGATATGAAATGTAACCTCCGTTACGACTGCTGGTTGACTTATGTACGGTACCGAATGGTCTCTTGGAGGTCATTGTAGTGCTAGTGGCTGCTCGTGTCCCCTTTGCACCTTTCTTTTGAACACATGAAAAACGACCTCCGCTTTGCTGGCCGGGGTGGCTGGGGTGCCGAGTGGCCTTTGGGAGGTCATTTCTTGGTTGTCTATTTGTGATTTCAAGGTTTGCCGATTCTTAGAACCGGCAGAATGATACCGCCTGTCGGCTGAAGGTCATGCAAATTCATACATATGAAGAAAAAGCCGATCTCCTATGAGATCGGCTTTTTGTGCCTAGCGGCGACCTAATCTCCCAGGGCCCTGCGGCCCAAGTACCATCGGCGCTGAAGAGCTTAACTTCCGTGTTCGGGATGGGAACGGGTGTGACCTCTTCGCTATCGTCACTAGACGTTGTGGTGCGGTCGAGAGGACTTGAACCTCCACGGGCTTGCGCCCACAAGAACCTGAATCTTGCGCGTCTGCCAAT
>DASTWJ010000219.1:0-8324 GCA_035776695.1 Bacilli bacterium | reverse complement strand
GGAGACGCGCAAGATCGGCTCGATCGTCGCCACGACGCTCGGGTTGATGTTCATCCTGTTCGCACCGTATATCATGATGCTCTACACCAACGACCCGCACGTGGTCGACCAAGGCGCGGTCGCTTTGCGCGTCATCGGGTGCGTGCAATTGGCGCAGTCCACGCAGTTTATCCTCGCCGGGGCGCTGCGCGGGGCGGGAGACACCAAGTTCCCGCTGTACTCGACGTTTATCGGCGTCTGGGGCTTTCGCGTGGTGCTGACGCTTCTGTTCGTGCTCGTGTTGCACTGGGGCATCCTCGGCGCGTGGTTGGCGATTGCGACCGACCAAGTCGTGCGCTCGTTGATTATTTACAACCGCTACAAGCGGGGCAAGTGGAAAGCGATTCAGGTCTAAGTCATAGACTCTTCTCTGGGAACCGGACGATGCGAAACGTCCGGTTCCTTCGCGTATGCGGGGGAAGAGACGGCTATCCTGTTTGGCTAACGGTCATACTAGAACAGGTACGGCTACCTATTTTCGGTATGAAAAGGAGTGACCCGAACGGTGGAACTGAACGAAAAACAGGTCATTGACCGTTTTCTGGAATTGGTAAAGATCGACGCTCCCTCCCATTGTGAGCGGCCGGTGGCGGAGTATTTGAAAAAAGTGTTGCGGGAGGACCTCGGTTTGCAAGAAGTGGAAGAGGACGATGCCGGGCAACACGCGTTGCGCGACTTGGATCACGATGCCAAAGAAGAAGTGGTCAAGCGCGACCAAGTGGCGAACAACCTGATCGTCACGCTAAAAGGGGAGGTGGAAGGGGCGCCGAAGCTCCTGTTCACAGCGCATATGGACACGGTGGTCTCGAACAAAGGCATCAAGCCGAAGATCGAGGACGGCGTGATTCGCACCGACGGCAAAACGATTCTCGGCGCGGACGACCGGGCGGGGGTCACGGCGATCTTGGAAGCGATTCGCTTCCTGAAGGACAACAACATCAAGCACGGCGACTTGCAGTTCGCGTTCACGATCGCCGAGGAGACGGGGCTGTTCGGCTCGCTCTACCTCGACAAGACGAAGCTGTACGCAGACTATGCGTTCGTGATGGATTCCGGCGGGCCGCCCGATACGATCATCGTGTCCGCGCCGACGGAGGTGGACTTTACGATCCGCGTCTACGGCAAAGCGGCCCACTCCGGCGTCAATCCCGAGGACGGCTTGAACGCGATCGCGGTGGCGGCCGACGCGATCTCGCACTTGAACATGGGGCGGATCGACGAGGAGACGACGATGAACATCGGCGTGATTCGCGGCGGCGAGCGGACGAACATCGTCTGTGACCGTGTGGAAGTGCTGGCGGAAGTGCGCAGCCGCAATGAGAAAAAGCTGTCGGAGCAGATTGCCAAGCTGCGCGGCGCGTTCGACATGGCGGGCGACAAGTGGGGCGCAAAGGTCGACATCATGGAGCAGAAAATCTACGATGGTTTCAACCTGACCGATTCAGACGAAGTGGTGCGGCTGGCGATGGAAGGCTTGCGCAAAGTCGGCATCGAGCCGAAGCTCGCCCCGCGCGGCGGCGGCAGCGACACGAACAACATCAACACGAAAGGCATACCGGCCGTCAACTTGGGCGTCGGCGCGACGGATGACCATACGGTGGAGGAGCATGTCAAAGTTGACGACCTGCTCAACGCGACTCGCTTGGTCGTCGGCATCATCCAATCGGCGGCGGAACGGGCCGGTGCGGGTGCAGGCGCAGGAGGGAATGCGTAGATGAAGGTCGAGCTGGAACGAGGAGTCGTCGCCGCGGTCGTCCGCGAGTCGGAGCAGGGCCGCGAGCTGTTGGTGGAAGTCGACGGGGAGCTGGAGCGGGCGTTTCAAGAGCCCGCTTTCGGCGCGGCGGCGCAGGTGGGGGATTCCGTGCTGCTGAACACGACGGCGGTAAGGATGAGCCTCGGCACGGGCGGGGTTCATTTTGTCGTGGCGGTGGAGCCGGACCGAGTAGGCGCATCGGGTGCTCAGGCCAGTGAAAAAGCGTCCGTGGTCAATCGGCCGGGGCATATCATGAAGATGCGGTATACGCCCTTGCAGATGGCGGTGCATGCGGTGGAGGAGCAGGATCACCCGCTACATGAGCGGGTGGCGGAGGCGGAGACGCTTGACGGAGTGCCGGTCGTGATCTGTGAGCTGCACAGCATGGTGCCGGCTGTGGCGATGTCGCTGCGGTATGTCTGGGAGCAAGAGCAGCGCAAGCAGTTGCAAGGGAGGGACAGCGAACCTTTTGCCAAAACGGGTTTACAAGGCGAACGTAGGGCTGACGGAACCGCTAGCGGCAGTCGGGACGTGCGGGATGAGCGGGAAGCGGGGATTGACGCGCCGCGCATCGTCTATGTAATGACGGACGGGGCGGCGCTTTCGATGGCGTTTTCGAAAACGGTTGTCCAGTTGAAAGAGCAGGGCTTGCTGGCTGGAACCGTGACGGTTGGGCACGCTTATGGCGGTGATTTGGAGGCGGTCAACTTGTACAGCGGTTTGCTTGCCGCCCGTCATGCGCTTGAAGCGGATTGCATCGTCGTCGGCATGGGTCCGGGCATCGTCGGCACGGGCACGCGCTACGGGCACACGGGCATCGAAGTCGGGCAGGCGGTCAACGCCGTCCATTCGCTGCAAGGCGATCCGATCGTCGTGCCGCGCATCTCCTTTGTCGATAAGCGGGAACGCCACCAAGGCGTCTCGCATCACACGATCACCGCGCTCTCTCAGGTGGCCTTGGCGCAGGCGACCGTACCGTTGCCGAACTTGGAGGACGAGCAGGCGGCGTTCATCTGGCGGCAGTTGACCGCCTCGGGTCTACATCGCAAACACCACTTGGCGGGGCTGTGCGGTCATTCTCTACTGGACGCGGTCAAGCAGTTTCCAGTACCATTAAGAACGATGGGTCGCACGCTCGACGAAGACCTGCCGTTTTTCCTAGCGGCGGGCGCAGCGGGCGAATGGGCGGCCCGGCAACTAAAAAAACCGCCACAGCGTTACGCTTGGCGGTCGGAGTCGGCGTTGTTGATCGACAAGAACTGAGCGAGTGTCGCGTTGCTTTCGGCGTAGGATTTGAGTACGGCGCGCACTTGCCATGCTTTGCCGACAACTCGCAGGCTGTTTTCCGATACATACGTTTTCAACATCAGGTTCGTCCCCCTCGGCTTGTCCGGTGTGTTGTGTTGTTGGTTTCCAGTCTATTCCGGGGTGGGACAAGATATTCCACGGAGGAGGAGAGAAGATGGCTCACGAACATCTGATCGAGAAAAAGATCGCCGCGGAGACGATCTACAAAGGCAAGATCATCACCTTGGAACTGCAGACGGTCACCCTGCCCAACGGCAAGGAGGCGCAGCGAGAAGTGGTACTGCACCCGGGAGCTGTCACCGTCCTCGCCATCACCAATGAGGACAACGTGCTGCTCGTCCGCCAGTTTCGCAAGCCGACCGACCGCCTGCTGATCGAAACGCCGGCCGGGAAGCTCGAACACGGCGAGAACCCGCTGGAAGCGGTCAAGCGCGAACTGGAAGAGGAGACGGGCTACACGGCGAAAGAATGGAAGCATCTCAATTCCTTCTACACTTCGCCGGGATTTGCCGACGAGCTGATGCACGCGTACGTCGCCACCGACTTGAAGAAGCTGGAGCAAAAATTGGACGACGACGAGTTCCTCGACGTGATCGAAGCGAGCGCGGAGGATGTGCAGCAGATGCTCGCGGACGGGGAGATCTATGACGCGAAGACGCTGGCTCTCGTCTACTGGTGGTTGGCGGAGCGGGCCAAGCAAGGGAAGGCGTAAGTCGTATGTCTACACAGGAGACCGTGGAACTGCAAGACCACTTCCTCGACCTGCACATCCACATCGGCCGCACCCGCGACAACCGCCCGGTCAAGATCACGGCGGGGAAAGATCTCACCTTCTTTGAGATCATTCGCGAGGCGGGGGAGCGCAAGGGCATCGGGATCATCGGGATCATCGACGCCGTCTCACCGCCCGTGCTTGATGAGATCGAGGACTTCGTGCGTGAGGGCGTCATGACTGAACGGCCGGGTGGCGGGTATGATTATCAAGGCAAGACGACCCTGCTACTCGGCGCAGAGGTGGAAACGTCGGGGCCGGAGGGGGGAGCGGCGCACTTCGGCGTTTGGATGCGCGACATCCGTACGATGCGCGAGTTTTCCGACTGGCTCGGCGAGCGGGTGACCAACCGCGTGCTGTCGTCGCAGCGGGCGCGGTGTACGTCGTTTGAATTGCAGGCGAAGTGTACGGAACTGGGCGGGATGTTTATCATCAACCACGCTTTCACCCCGCACAAGTCGGTGCTCGGCAACTGCGTGTCGCGGGTGTCCGACATGGTGCAGCTCGATCAACTGACGGCGTTGGAGTTGGGCTTGTCGTCCGACAGCGATCTCGCCGACCTGTTCTCGGAGTTGGCGAATGTCACGTTCGTCTCCAATTCGGACGCGCATTCCCTGCCGAAGATCGGGCGCGAGTACAACCGCGTGCGCGTGGCGGCTCCCAGTTTCGATGAAGTGAAAAAAGCGCTGCTGCGCCAAGACGGCCGAGGCGTTGTCGCCAACTACGGTCTGGAGCCGGAACTGGGGAAGTACCATCGAACCTTTTGCACCAAGTGCGATACGATTTTGACGGCGGAGGCGATGGCGAGCGACCAGTGTCCTGCGTGCGGTTCGCGGAAAATCGTTCGTGGCGTGTTGGATCGCATCCTGACGATCGCCGACCGCGAGGAGCCGGTGCATCCGGCGTTTCGACCGCCCTATCACTACCAGATTCCGCTCGAGTTTATCCCGAAAGTCGGGAAGCGGACGATCGACAAACTGCTCGACCATTTCTCCACGGAGATGAACGTCTTGCACGTGGCGACGGAAGAGCAGATCGCCGACGTGGTCGGGGCGAAGATCGCCCATGACATCGTGCGGGCGCGGGCGGGACTATTGCCGATCTCGGTCGGCGGCGGCGGTACGTACGGCAAGATTCTTTTATAAACAGGGCGCGGAAAAAGATTCATAGACTCCCTCCCTCCGACATAGGATGTACCGTACCAGTCGGACAAGGAGGGGTTCGCCCTATGCGTAAGATGCAAGCAACCGCGACTCAATATCTCAAGGACAACCTGTCCCTGTATGTGTTTACTTCCGTGCTCTTCATCATCGGCGTCATCTTCGGCGCGATCGTCGTCGGCGCATTGGCTCCGGCGCAGTCCGCATCGCTTGGCGACGCGCTGGACGGCTTCTTCCGCGCCTTGACGCTGAATGAGACCGGCACCACCCCGAATGAAATCACCTGGCAGGCGGCCGCGTCCGTGTTGAAGATGGTCGGCCTGATGTGGATTTTGGGGCTGTCGATCATCGGGCTTCCCGTGATCGTCATCCTGATCTTCGTCAAAGGCTTCAAGATCGGCTTCTCCGTCGGCGTCATCGTCTCCCAGTTTCATGGCAAAGGGCTGTTGTTCGCCCTCGCGGCGATCCTGCCGCAAAACCTGATCTACGTGCCGGCTCTGATCATCTGCGGCGTGGCGGGAATCTCCTTCTCGCTGATGCTGGTGCGCTCGCGCTTCCATCACCAACCGATGCGCGGCGGCACGGCCGGGACGCTTCTCTATCGAAATTTCCTCTCCTACACGGGCTTGGTGGCGACGTTGTGCGTGGCGATGATCCTCGCCGCCTTCATCGAAGGCTACGTCTCGCCGGCGCTGATGCGCACCGTGATCCCGCCCTTGTAATAGCGGGCGAGGGGAGAGGGCGGAGGAGTGAATGTGAACTCATGTCTCGCAAATTCACCGTCATCAACGAATCGTTTCACTGCGTGAACTGCGGCTTGGAAGTGAAACCGCTGGCCCAAGGGTCGTGTCGGAATCACTGCCCGGGCTGCTTTTTCTCGTTGCACCTCGATATCAACCCGGGCGACCGCGCAGCCGATTGCGGCGGCGTGTTGGAGCCGGTCGGGATTGAAGAATCGAAGAAAAAAGGGTACATGGTGACCCACCGCTGCAACAAATGCGGACACGTCACGCGCAACAAACTGGCGCTGGAAGATCCTGAGCAGCCGGACTCGTTCGAGCGGGCGCTCGAGATCATGCGCAACTCCAGTTTGGGGCGTTAAAACGACCTCGCCACGAACCCTTTTTCAAAAGTTTGACACGTCTAAAACTGTTTTCTATAATAGGGTAGAGTTTAGGACGATCAGCCTTCGCAGGAGGAGTTGACATGCAGGAAAAACTCGAACAAATTAAGAAGCAACTCCATGCGGAGCAGTTCAAGCTGACCCCTCAACGCGAAGCTACCCTACGGGTGTTGCTGGAGAATGAAGAGGCGCATCTTAGTGCGGAAGAGATTTTCATGCTCGTCAAACAAAAGTGGCCGGACATCGGTCTTGCCACCGTCTACCGCACTCTTGATCTGCTGTGCGATTTGAAGATCATCGAGAAGCTGAATTTCGGCGATGGAGTGGCTCGCTACGAATTTCGATCGGACGACCATCCGCATCATCATCACCATCTGATCTGTCTCAAGTGCGGAACGCTGTCGGAGATCGAAGACCTGTTGGACAACCTGGAGGAGCGCGTGGAACGAGAGCACAAGTTCAAAATCGTCGACCATCGCGTGAGTTTTCTCGGGTATTGCGCCAACTGCCAAGCGGAGGAGAGCAACTAAACGCAGATCGGGCTGTGCACCATATTGGCACGATCTGCATTTTTTTGCGTGCAAGACTTTGCTTAATTCTGTCATTTTTTGCAGAATCGAGTATAAGCATCCTCCGCTTCTTGCACACTAAAACCGTGTGGTTTGTATCTGTTGTTCCACTTTCCAAGCTGCAACCGCGGACTTGGTATGTTTATTGCATAGGAAGTGAGAGCGGTGAAACATTCACCCCTTACCTATGAAGGAGGCTTACATACAACATGATCGTTGGGATTCCGAAAGAGATTAAGAACAACGAAAACCGGGTGGCGATTACGCCGGCCGGCGTCGAAGCACTGAAACTGGCAGGCCACGACGTAATCATCGAAACCGAGGCGGGACTTGGCAGCGGTTTCACCGATGAAGCTTACAACGCGGCAGGTGCCGTCATTTTCAACACGGCTGCCGACGTGTGGGGCAAAGCGGACATGATCATGAAGGTCAAAGAACCGCTCCCGTCCGAATACTCGAACTTCCGCGAAGGGCTGATCCTGTTCACCTACCTGCATCTCGCACCGGAACCGGAACTGACCCAAGCGCTGATCGACAAAGGCGTCGTCGCCATCGCGTACGAAACCATCCAGCTCCCGGACCGTTCCCTGCCGCTCCTGACCCCGATGTCGGAAGTCGCAGGCCGCATGTCCGTGCAGATTGGTGCCCAGTTCCTCGAAAAACCGTGGGGCGGCAAAGGCATCCTGCTCGGCGGCGTCCCGGGCGTTCTGCCGGGTAACGTCGTCATCGTCGGCGGCGGCATCGTCGGCACCAACGCGGCGAAGATGGCGCTCGGCCTCGGCGCGAACGTCACCATCATCGACAAAAACGAAGTGCGTCTGCGCCAACTCGACGACATCTTCGGCGGTCGCGTACGCACCCTGATGTCCAACTCCTACAACATCGAAGCGATGGTCAAGGAAGCGGACCTGCTGGTCGGCGCCGTCCTGATCCCGGGCGCACGCGCACCGAAGCTGGTCAAAGAATACATGGTGCAGCAAATGACCCCGGGCTCCGTCATCGTCGACGTTGCGATCGACCAAGGCGGTTCCATCGAGACGATCGACCGCGTGACCACCCACTCCGAGCCGACCTACGTCAAGCATGGCGTCGTCCACTATGCGGTGGCGAACATGCCGGGTGCGGTCGCTCGTACCTCGACCTTCGCCCTGACCAACGTCACCCTCGACTACGCGCTGCAACTGGCAAACAAGGGCTGGATCAAAGCGATCGCCGACAACCCGGCACTCGCAAAGGGCGTCAACGTCGTCAACGGCAAAGTCACCTACGAAGCGGTGGCATCCGCACTGGGTTACGAATTCACCTCGATCGACACGATCATCGCCTAACCGGCAGTTTGCATAACATCGGAAGGGAGCCCCTCCAAGCGGAGGGGCTCCCTTCCTTTTGTGCTTCTAGCCCCGTCCTTGTCCGCATATACATAGGGGAGAAAAGGAGGGGAACCACGATGATCATCTCCGTGCGCCGGATCTCGCGCTTCTTGCGCATGCTCGTCTTCGTCGCGATCCTGAGCTTCATCTGCTTCAAGCTTTTGACCATCGTCCAAGCGATGATCGAACCGGTCGACAAATACCGCCAACCGCGCGGTGACGCGTTGAAA
>DASTWJ010000218.1:0-4931 GCA_035776695.1 Bacilli bacterium | reverse complement strand
TGAGTTAAGCCGCTTCTCCAACGAGCCAAGATGGCTCCTCGAACAGGATTCGAACCTGTGACCGTCCGATTAACAGTCGGGCGCTCTACCAGCTGAGCTATCGAGGAATAAATGGCGTGCCCTAAGAGATTCGAACTCCTGACCTTTTGATTCGTAGTCAAACGCTCTATCCAGCTGAGCTAAGGGCACGCGGTGGTGAGCCATGAAGGACTTGAACCTTCGACACCCTGATTAAAAGTCAGGTGCTCTACCGACTGAGCTAATGGCTCATGAAATGGCTGGGGTGGAAGGGATCGAACCTTCGCATGACGGAGTCAAAGTCCGTTGCCTTACCGCTTGGCTACACCCCAACGATTTCGTGTGTCTCTCGCGTTCATCTCGCGGCGACAGGTATAAATATAACATAACCCAAAAGGGAGTGCAACTATACATTTCGACAAAACATGAAGAAAAAAGGCATCTCCCCTCTTGAATCCGAATGAGGTGAGATACCCTTTTTTTCTCGAGGTTTTCTTACCAGTAGTAGCCCCCGTAACCCCAACCGCCATATCCCCACGGATACGTCAGCGCGCCGGCCGCCAAGCCCAGCGTCAAGCCGGTCAGCAAGCCAAACGGGAAAAAGCCAGCTCCGAAATACACGTTTTGCAGATCCGGGTTCTCACCGTTGTGTTGCTCCGTTGTCATTGCGTCGAGACCATTCGTTTGCTCATTCGAGATCGTCTGTCCGGCCGGGCCGAGATAGACGCCGCCCGGCGTGACCCGGCGGATCACACCGTGATAGCTGTTGCCGTTCACATGATGCAAGGTGACATCACGGTGCATCAGCCCGCGGCAACGATGATACAAGGGATGAGTATCCATTCTCTACTTCCTCTCCTTTCGACATCCTGTTCTCTCACACTCTATGTAGAAGCCTGTCTGACGGCAACGGCGAATGACGGGATGCGAGAAAAATAGACTCGTATAACGCAAAAACGCCCGCCCTTCTCCTAAGAGAATGACGAGCGTCTATCTGATTCGTCTGTACATAAGAAAAGCCGTGCGGCACCCGCAACCGATTCCCTTAGTGCTGCTTCCTTCCGGATCTGACACGGTTCAGGAGGGTTACGTCGCTACACGGCTATGGTCGGAATGCAGGGATTCGAACCCTGGACCTCACGCTCCCGAAGCGTGCGCGCTACCAAGCTGCGCTACATTCCGTCGTTGACAGAGACTATCTTATCATGTCTGCCTGATCTTCTCAACCTCCTACGCCAAACAAACCCCAACAAATCGCCGCGAAAAGATGGTGTTCCCCTCACTCCCTACCGTTCGCCACCTCTTCCAAGCGCATGCGCACCAACTCGTTTGCGGCACAAGTTCTTTTTTTCTAAAAATTACCTTTACCGCTTCTTCCAAATCGTTTACCATCTACATAAGACAAACTCTGGACAAAAAGGGGAACTTTTATGAAAAAATGGAGTACCACCCTGTTGGTCACCGCCTTGTTGCTGTCACCGACCACCACAATCGCCAGCGCCCATGCGGATGCGCCGGTACATATCACCGTCGACGGGAAAGTGATCGCGCTTGACGCACAACCGGTGCTAACGGAACAGGAGCTCCTCGTTCCCTTGCGTGCCGTCGCCGAAGCGGTCGGCGGACAACTCACCTGGGACGGTGGCACGCAATCGATCCTCCTGTCGCTCGACGGGGAACAGGTGGCGTTGCAGGTCGGCAACCCGACCGCTCGCGTCAACAGCCGAGCGGTCGCCTTATCGCTTGCGCCGCGCAACGTCGGCGGGCATACGCTGGTACCGCTGGCTTTTCTGAACGACGCTCTCTCCCTGCAAACTGCATGGGACGCGGCTTCATCCACCGTGGTGATCCGCCACGAGACGCAACAACCGTTGCTGGCGAAAGACGTCGCCCGCTTGAACATGGATCGCGTCGTGCTGATCTATGTCTATGATGCAGACGGCGAGTTGCTCGGCAGCGGGAGCGGCTTTGTCGTCGGCGCAGATGGCAAGGTGCTGACCAATGCCCATGTGATCGAAGGCGCTACCAAGGCGAAGATCGTGTTTCAAGATCAAACCGAGCACGAAACGAACCTCGTGTTGCAATATGATGAGGACCGCGACTTGGCTCTGCTTCAGTTCGAAGCGTCCGACTTGCCGACAATCAAATTCGGGAACTCCGATCGGTTGGAGCTCGGGGAACAGGTCGTGGCGATCGGATCGCCCATCGGCATCCAGAACACCGTCTCGTCCGGCCTCGTCTCCGGCTTGAACCGCACGACGGAAGACATGCTGGGAGGTTTGATCGAGGAAGAAGACATGGCCGACCTTACCGAGGAGGAACTGGCGGAATGGGAAAAGCTGAGCAACCTCAAGTTCATCCAAACGACCGCTCCGATCTCCTTTGGCTCCTCCGGGGGTGCTTTGTTCAACATGCAAGGGGAAGTAATCGGCGTGACGTCGAATTCGATGTCGTTCTTCTCGGGCGACTTGAACTTCGCGATCCCTTCGAACGACGTTCAAGACTTTTTGGCCAAAACGCCGGTGCGGCATACGCTCGAAGAGTTGGTCGCAAACGATGCGCAGTCACCGGATGACGAAGCAGCGGCGGAAGAAGCGACCGATCCGGACGCGATGTGGGATGCGCTGATCGATTTGGAGACGGCGCTAAACGATCAGTATGGCACGTACACGCTACCCGGAAGCGAAGAGCCGGCGACTCTCTATTTTGAAATCTGGCCGAGTGACGATGACACGGCGCATGATGTGACGCTGTATCTCGATGGGGAGGCAGACGCTTTGCTCACCTCCGACGGCACGCCGGATAAGGAAAAAACTCTCGCGCTGATCCAAGAACTGATGCCCTCCATCCACAAGCAAGGCGGCGTGAATCCGCTGCTGACAATCGAATTGAGCTACGAAAGCGACACCTACGACCCGAAGCTTGGGCATGAGGCGCAAACCTACTACCCCCGCACGGGCACGTATCAAGTGCAACGCACCCTCGCTTGGGCGCTGTTGGATGATGAGACGTTGAACGTGACGTATCAAATCGATCCGGAGTCGGAAACTGCGGACATTCGGTCGTTCCAGATCAAGAACTAAAGAAAAGCCCTGACCTGTACGGGTCAGGGCTTTTCTTTACTTTGTACCGCTTGGTGCAAGGTTTCGCGTGCACAGGTACGACTCACTCTTTTACCCCGATCACCCAGCCTTCGAGGCGGGCTCGTTCACGCTCTTCCACCGTCAAAGGGATCTCGAACCACTCGCGCAATGTCCCTTGGCGGTCTTGTTGTGCCAACCAAGCAGCACAGGCGAGCGCATCGTTGGTGTCCGTTCGCTCTTGTTTGTTGAAGAGGGTCGGGTACACTTCCACCAGCACATGCCCGCTCTGTGGCACCTCCCAGCCGTCAAACGGCCAAGCGAAGACCTCAATCCCCTGCTCCTGACAAAACTTCCTGAGCCGCGCTAGGTAGCGAATGCCATACAACGCTTGTAACCCAACCGATCCGGCCCCGCCGATTTTGTAGATCGGCTTCATTCGGCGGCACCGTTCCTCCACCAAGCGCCGTTCCTGCAACGGCAGCTCGTCGTAAGGGAACTTGGGGTCTTTCAACTGCACAAAGTTCGCGCCCCAAAACGGCCCGCCACCGTCCCACGACCACTTTTCCCCGAACAGATCGTTGACCGCTTTGGCAAACGCCCGCCCGGTCAGCTCCTCGATTCGCGGCAGTCGGTCGGTTCCTGTCGCCAGCAGGTTCAGCACTTGCTCCCAAGAGTTCCAAGCCTCACCCGTGACGGCTTCATAGAAGCCACCGGGGAAGCTATAGGAGTGATCGAACCCGAAGAGCACCCGCTTGCCTTGCTGCGAAGCGGTTGCCAACAGCGTTTCGACAGCGGCGACCAATTCCTCGCGGGAGTGATGGGACAGATGCATCTCCCTTTCGGAACCGGCTTCGCAAGTGGCGAGGACGATGCTTTTACGCTGCGCTCTTGGTGTGGCCGCCCCACTGTAATCGGCAAATGCGTAGATGTCAAACTCCATCGTCACGACCCCTTTTCCTATGGATATGTAAAAAAAGCCCGATTCCACAGAATCGAGCTTTCGTGCATACTAGGATGGTGGGCCCAAGAAGATTCGAACTTCCGACCTCACGATTATCAGTCGTGCGCTCTAGCCAACTGAGCTATGGGCCCAAAATCATGGAGCGGAAGACGGGATTCGAACCCGCGACCCTCGCCTTGGCAAGGCGATGCTCTACCCCTGAGCCACTTCCGCGCACATGGATGTGCCGCGTCCCGCGTTGCGGCTCGGACGGCCGCGGTTTTAGCGGGGCTACCGCTCGTTCTTGTAGGAACGAACAGGCACAAAAGTTTGTAGTAAAAATGGTGGCTCGGGACGGAATCGAACCGCCGACACGAGGATTTTCAGTCCTCTGCTCTACCGACTGAGCTACCGAGCCGTAGCGCACCGAGTGCGCACATGTTTGTTTGAAAATGGCGGAGCTGACGGGATTCGAACCCGCGGTCTCCTGCGTGACAGGCAGGCATGTTAGGCCTCTACACCACAGCTCCATACACACGCAAGCGTGCAAGGTTAAAAATGGTGGAGGTTGACGGGATCGAACCGCCGACCCTCTGCTTGTAAGGCAGATGCTCTCCCAGCTGAGCTAAACCTCCACGCGAATGGTGACTCGTACGGGATTCGAACCCGTGAATGCCGCCTTGAAAGGGCGGTGAGTTAAGCCGCTTCTCCAACGAGCCACATGGTGCCTTTTACCGGAATCGAACCGATGACCTCATCCTTACCATGGATGCGCTCTACCTACTGAGCTAAAAAGGCATTTGAAATTGGTGGAGATAAGCGGATTCGAACCGCTGACCCCCTGCTTGCAAGGCAGGTGCTCTACCAACTGAGCTATATCCCCGAGACCT
>DASTWJ010000217.1:0-21920 GCA_035776695.1 Bacilli bacterium | reverse complement strand
TCTGTGGCTTGGTCGAGGATGCCGGTGTAGAGGTGGAAGAGTCGGGAGTTGTTGTCGGCACGGTCTCCTTTTCCGAACCGTCCTTGCCCGCCCCTTCATCGGTCTGCGGGGTGTGCGGTTGCGCCAAGATCGGTAGGTCGCTCGTTTCAAAATGACGCCCCGGCTCCAAGTACCAATAGGCCCAACCGGCCGTGACCAAGACGGCGAGTACAAGCACTCCGATTGCCCACCGCCAGACGTGTCGTTGCTTGCGCTTGCTTTTGCGCTTCGTTCGCATGATGTCCCTTCTCTCCGGAGAGGCTCGCGACATCCTTATTCTTGGCATGATCGAATCATGAGCGAATATGTTGTAGAGAGTCGAACTGGGCATGAAGTCCTATGGGGTAAGGGTGATCACATGCAAGTACTCGGGTGGCTTGGGTTGGATGGGGTGCTCTTGTTTGTCATGCTGCGAGAAGGGTTACACGTTCAGGGCGACCGGATGAGCGAAGGCGGCGCGTGGTGGCTGGTGGCGATCATGCTGGGGGCATGGTGGCTGTTGTCTTATTTGCTGGGGCTGTATGAACCGTTGTCGCGCAAGCCGCTCTATGAACTCGGCATCGGCGTCGGGACGGTCAGCGCCCTGCATGTGGGGGTGTGGTATGCGATCGGTGCGCTTTGGGGCGTGCCTTTGGCGGCGGTCGGTTCGTTTCTGCTGCTGCACGGGATTGTGCAAGGGGTCGTCAAACTGATCGGCTGGCTGATCGGCAAAGGGCGAATGGGTGGCAACGGCAACGGGAACAGCGCCGCCGAGACGGAGCGGGAGTGGCTAAGCGAGCGTGACGTGACAGCTCGAACGCCTAACGCCCAACATCTCGGAACCCGCGTGTTTGACCTGATCGGGGCGCTTTGCATGCTGGTGGTGTTTCTCCCGTTGATGCTGATGCTCTTGGTGCTGATCCCGCTGACTTCGCAGGGAGCTGCGATCTACGCCCAGCAGCGGGTCGGGCGGCACGGCTGTCCGTTCCCGATCTACAAGTTTCGGACGATGGTGCTCGATGCGGAGCGGAGCACGGGGCCGGTGCTGGCCCGATCCAAAGACCCGCGGATCACGCCGATCGGGCGTGTACTCCGGGCGTCAAGGCTCGACGAGCTCCCGCAATTGTTCAACGTGCTCCGAGGCGACATGAGCCTGATCGGGCCACGCCCCGAGCGTCCCGAGTTCGTCGCCGTCTACGAGCGGACGATTCCCGGCTACCAACGGCGCCATCTGGTGCGGCCGGGGCTGAGCGGGCACGCGCAACTGAAAGGCGACTACTCGACGGAGACGGAGGAAAAGCTGGGGTATGACTTGTGGTACGTCTACCACCGCACCTGGCTGCTCGATCTGAAGATTCTCTTCCGCACCGTCTACGTGGTCTTGCTCCCGGGCAAAGCGGACGGGGTCAAAGAGTCGCACGAAGCGAAGTCGGTACGGGTATAGAACGTCCAAACTGTCCACACGCAACAGGTTGGGGAAAAGGGGATGTGGCACTTATGGCGACAGGTACGGCGATGAGAACGGCGTTGCAACAGTGGGTGACGGGACGTTTGCCGAAAAGCCGTATGGTGCGCAACATCGGGGTGTTGGCAGGGGGCACCGTGTTCTCCCAAGGGCTTTTGATCGTGGTGTCGCCGTTGCTCACCCGCCTCTATACGCCGGAAGACTTCGGAATGCTCGCCGTGTACATCTCGATGCTCTCGCTGCTGCTCGTCGTCGCTTCCTGGCTCTATGAACAGGCGATCCCGCTGCCGGCCGCCGAAGAAGACGCGTTGCATCTGCTGCTGCTCTCCCTGCTGCTCGTCGGCGGGACGGCGATGCTGACGGCACTTGGCGTCTGGTGGTTCGGCGACGAGATGGCGGCTTGGGGGCAGGTGCCCGCCTTGCAACCGTACCTCTGGTTGCTTCCGCTCTCCCTGCTGGGAGCGGGGGCGTATCAGGCGCTCAACCAGTGGGCGGTGCGGCGGGAAGCGTTTCGCTTGGTGACGAAGACGCGGCTGCAACAGAGCGTCGGTGCGGTGACGACGCAGGTCGGCTTGGGGCTGTTGAGCGGCCCGCTCGGCCTGTTGGTCGGCGACGCGGTTTCACGCATGCTCGGCAGCAGCTCCCTGCTTCGCGCTGCCTGGCGGGAAGTGCGGGGCTGTTGGGAAAAGGTGTCGTGGCGAGGCATCCGGCAGATGGTCAAGCGCTACCGGCGGTTTCCCTTGCTTTCGACGTGGCCGACTCTGCTCAACGGTTGGCTGTTGCAGATCCCGTTGCTCCTGCTGACGTCGGTCCACGGCGCACAAGTGGTCGGGCTGTATGCGCTGGCGCAGCGCGTGCTCGGCTTGCCGATCGGGGTGATCGGCGGGGCGGTTTCGCAGGTCTACATGGCGGAAGCGGCGCGGCGGGTGCAACGGGAGCCGGAGCGGATGCCGCAGTTGTTTTGGGGGACGGTCAAGCACCTCGCGCTGATCGGGCTGCCGCTGCTGCTGGTCTTGGCGGTGGCCGCCCCGTGGTGTTTCGGGTGGGTGTTCGGCGAAGAGTGGCGGGAATCGGGCGAGTATGTGCGCCTGATGTCCCTGCTGTTTTATTTGCAGTTTCTGTCCATTCCGATCGGCAACAACTTGGTGGTCTACGAGCGGCAGGACTTGCACCTGTTGCGCGAAGGGGTCCGCATCGTGCTGATGGGGGGCACGGTGTTGGTCGTCGTGCTCGGAGAACTTAGCTCCGTGGCGGCGGTCGCGCTGTTGTCCGGCACGGGATCGCTCGGCTATCTGCTGCACGGGTATTTGTCGTGGTGGGCGATGAAACAGGGGGGAACAGGGATGCGGGGAGATGTGATGGTGCTGTCGCCTCTGCAAGACGCACAGGCAACGCGAGCGCCGGAATGGGAACGGTCACTCGAAGCGTCGGAGGCGGAACAGGTTGACGAGCCGAGCAACCCGCTGCTGCTGGCGGGCTGGCAGGAGTTCAACCGCCTGAAATGGGGGGTGACGCCCCAGCGGGTGTTTTTGCAAGGGGAGAAAGGCGACCGTCCGCAACTGGAAGCGATCGTCTATCGCAACCGCCGCGGCAAGATCGTGCGCCCGCCGCTGAACCCGTACCTCGCGCTGCGCTTTCTGTCCACCGACACGACCCACCCGTTCAAGCTGACGAGCCAGTGGGTGAAATTGACCGACTCGTTGGCGGCCCGGATGCGCGCGTTCGGCTTGGGCAGCGCTCTGTTTCTCAGCCCCGAGGTTGCAGATGTGCGCCCGTGGCAATGGCGAGGCTTCTTGACCTCCGTGCGCTACACCTACCATCTCGACTTCCCCTACGATGTGCAAACCGCCGACACGGGCGTGCGCAACCGCGTGAAAAAGGCGCGGAAACTCGGGCTGACCTGCCGTCGCGCTCACAGCGTGCAGGAGATCTACGAATGCCTGAAGGCGACGGAAGATCGCCAAGGCTTCGACCATCGCCTGACACCTGACGACTTGGAATTGGCGCGACGCTGTCTGGGCGACGAACACCTGCGCGGCTACGTCTGCCTGACGGAAGACGGAGAGCCCGCCAGCGCCGCCTACGTGCTGCACGTGCCGGGCAGCACCGCCATCGGCTGGGTGGCCGGAGCGAAGGGGGAGCATCTCAGCTCGGGGGCGGTGCAGTTGTTGGATCTGTTCATCTTGGAAGACCTGCAAGCGAACGGAGCGAGCGGGTTTGATTTTGTCGGCGCGAACCTGCCCGGCGTCGCGACGGCCAAGTCCTACTGGGGCGGGCGGTTGCTTCCTTATTATGTGATCGAACAGCCCGGCTGGCGGACGTTGCTACGCGTGATGCGCCAGTGGGTACGGCGGTTGTTTCGGCGCCACGTCTAGGGCCGCGTAAGGACAGTCCTTTTTTTGCCAGCGATTTTGTGTCATGATGGAGGTAGCTGGAAAGGGGCTGATCGTGGCGTGGAGCAGACTTCGTTGAAGCGGATCGCCGAGACCTTCGCCCGTCGTGAAGCGGGCATTCTCGGGGAACAATCGTTGAAAAAAGCGGCGGTGTTCGTCCCGCTCTTGGAACAGGATGGCGAACTGCACGTCTTGTTCCAAGAACGGGCCCACCATCTGCGCAACCAGCCGGGCGAGATCTGTTTCCCCGGCGGGCGGGTGGAAGCGCAAGACGCCAACCCGCGGGCGACGGCGGTGCGGGAGACGTGTGAGGAATTGGGGCTGCCGGAGCAGGGCGTTGAGGTGCTGGGTAAGCTGGATATTTTGGTGAGTTATTTTCAAATCATCTACCCGTATGTGGGGCGGATTCGGGAGCCCGGTCAGATCGCACCGGACGCGGACGAGGTGGCCGAGGTGTTCACCGTGCCTTTGTCCGATCTGTTGCAACAGGAACCGGAGATGCATCCCGTCGGGTTTCAGGTGGTGCCGCCGGATGAGTTCCCTTTTGACTGGATTCAGAACGGACGAGCGTATCACTGGCGCCAAGGCAAGATCCCGCAGTATTTCTACTTCTATGAAGACCGCATCATCTGGGGCTTGACGGCGCGGATTTTGCATCATTTCTTGGCGATCGTTCGCGAGAGGTGATGCGGTCGCCGTGCCGGTTCCCGTCGACTTGTCATACGCTAAATCCGAGCCCGTGAACCGCATGAGAAGCGGCACGGAAGCGAGGTGAGCAGACGTGGCGACAAGGAAGGGCGGCAACAAGGCAGCCAAACGGAAAGTGAAAAAGCAAAAGGAAATCTCGCTGTTAAAATGGATTGCCATCGGCGAGTGGTTTGTCGTGTTCGGCTCCTTGCTGACCGCGATTGCGGCCACGGTCGCGGTGAAAACGGAAAGTGAGGATGACGAGGAGGATGCGGGGAGCGGATCGTGATTCGATCATGTCGAGTGAGGAGGCGGGCAGGATGAAACTGCAAGTGGGCGACCCGCGGATCAAGTGGGAGGCGTTTCGGGACACGCAGGATGAAAAAGAGGTGCAGGTGACGGAGGGCGAGGAGACACGCACCGTCGGGCAAACGACGGAAGAGGTGCAGGCGGTCAACTACAACGGCAGGTCCGCTTGGCGGCGGGAGCAGGTGCTTCGGTCGGACGACCTGGGCGATCGGCGCGTGGTCCTGCTGGTGGACAAGCGGACGTTTGCGCCTTTGTATGTGGAGGCTCGGTTCAGCCGGTTTGTCGACCAGTATGACTATCTGGAGAAGCCGTTGGAAGAGCCGGCCTTTGATCTGTATGCCGTGGAGATGATGCTGCGCTTGCTGCCGCTGGCGGAGGGCTTTGCGGCGGAGATTTCCTGTTACCAAGTCGCTGAGCGAAAAACGGTCGTGGTGAGTGTGCAGGTGCAAGGTCGCGAACCGGTGGCGACAGGTCGCAGGGAAGAGGTGGACGCGTGGCGGGTGGCTGTCGACTTCGGCTATGCAGAGCAAGAGTACTGGGTGACGGTCGAGCCGCAGGAACTGCTCAAGCAGCGGAACGTGCTGCACGATGGTCGCCGGATGGAGTTTGTGCGAGTCGATCCGCCGGAGGTTGTTGAGCAAGAGGTGGAACGGGGAGAGGAGCTGGATTCATGAGCAAGATCAACTTCAAAGTCAACATCGAGCCGGATCGCGTGATCGAGGAAGTGAAGCGCCATCAGAACGCCGAACTCGTGCATGAGGAGTTGCACGACTTGGGTGATGGGAAACAGATGGGCACGCTCGTATTTGAAAAGTATTTCTTCCGCACGAAGAACCGCGCCGCGCTGGTGGTGATCGTGGATAACATTCACCGCGCTACGGATGTTCGCGTGGTGGCGACAGGGAGCTCGCAGGGACTCATTTTCAACTTCGACTGGGGGGCGGGGGATAGTTTCGCCGGATCGGTGGAGGATATTTTAAGAGAGTATCTCATTGAATAAGCGAATCAAGAGAAAAGGACGTGTCTCTATGTGAAGAGACACGTCCTTTTGCATGTCCTCCATCCAATCACCCGAGGCCGTTGACCATCACCCCGATCACGATCCCGAAGCAGGCGGCATTGAGCAGGAAGGTGATGCCCGCTGCGATCCACACCCCTTGAACGAAGCCGGGGCGCTTGACGAACGACAGGGGGACGCAGTAGATCAACTGGGTCAGGGAGATCAGGAGGACAGGGAATATCAGGTTCCAAGTGAACAGCAACGCGACCCCCAAATGACAGAGCGCGACGACCCCGATGCCGCGCCACACGCCCTTTACATGTTCTTGATCCCTCATGAGAAGAACCTCCTCTACGCTTGCGGCTGGCGCTCTTGACGCAGGTCGGCCAGCAGCTTCTGTTCTTTTTCTCCGCGGTAGAACATGTTGTAGGTGTCAAACGGAATGATCCGTCCGTCCGGGTGGACGATGTGGACACAGGATTTCTTCACCGAGCGCACGTCGAAGTTGTGCGGGTCGAGAAACTGCATGATCAGCACGCGGAACACGTTCTCGTAGGAGAGGTTCTCCGGCACGGCGACCATCGGCAGGCAGCAGAGCAGGTTCTTCAGCGAAATCGTCTGCGACTCCGGCGAATGGTTGGTGGAGAACAGCTCGAACACGCGGTTTTTCAACGTTTCGTCCTGTTCAAATACGATCGTGTTCCGCCCGCCTTGCAGCAACACGTCCGGGTTGATCAGGCCGGTCAGCGGCAGCACTTCGCCGCCGAGCTTCAGCGCATAGCCCATCGCCAAGCAGTCCGGGTGGCAAGGCACGGGGATCATGTCCTTCGCCGAGAACACCTCCGACTGGTCGATGATCATCTGGCGCACTTCGCTGAGCGTCAGGCGGTCGCGCGCCGGATCGAACTCTTCGAGCCGACCGGCCGCTTGGATCGGCTGGAAGGTGACGCCGCGCACACAGCGCTGCCCCATCCCGTATTCGATGATCTTGCCGACTTCGTGGTCGTTGAGCCCCTTCTTCAAGGTGACGACCAGCGTGGTCGAGATGTTGAACTCGTTGAGGTGCTCGATCGCTTTCTTGCGAATCTCCAACAGGTTGGCGCCGCGCAATTCGCGCAGAGCGTCCTCTTCGAACGAGTCGAACTGCAGGTACAGCTCGAAGCCCGGCATATAGTCGGCCAAACGCTTGGCGAACTCGCGGTCTTGGGCGATGCGCACGCCGTTGGTGTTGACCATCAGGTGCTTGATCGGCTTCGACTTGGCGAGGTCGAGAATCTCGAAGAACTGCGGGTGGATCGTCGGTTCGCCGCCGGAAATCTGCACGATATCCGGCTCGCCTTCGTTGCGCACGACCGCGTCGAGCATGAACTCGACCTCTTCCAGCGAGCGGATCTGCTCCTGATGCGGGGACGATTCGGCATAGCAGATCGGGCATTGCAGGTTGCATTTCTCGATGATCTCGACGAGGGTCAGGCAGCTGTGCTGCTCATGATCGGGGCACAGCCCGCAGTCATAGGGGCAGCCGTGCTTGATCGGCGTGTTCCAGACCAACGGCATCTCGGACGGCTTGATGTACTCGCGGCACATCTTGTAATACTCCACGTCGGTGGAGATCAGGACTTTCTCCGGGCCGTGGGTGAAGCAATGCTTATGCAAAAAGACTTTGTCGTCTTCGATGATCACTTTCGCCTCCACCTTGCGCAGGCAGGTGGAGCAGATGCTGTTCGTCAATTCGTAGAAGAGATACGGTCTGTTCTTAGGCATGAAGAGTCTCCTTTTCCGGGGGCGTCGCACGCCGCCAACGGGTGATCAGTCTGAGGTAGTACAGCGAGCCGATAAACGCCGCCAGTTGGATGTTGTTGAGAATCCAGTAGGGATGGGGCGTCGGCTTGATAAAGTCGATGGCGAAGCGAAACAGCAGATACCCGAGCATGAACAGTTGAAAGATCGCGCCGTCCGGCAGCGGTTCACGCTGTTTGGCGAGGGCGCGTTTGGAACGGCGTTTCGCGATCAGCAACACACCGCCAAGCCCCAACAGATAGGCGATCTCATACAACTGCGTCGGATGGCGCGGGATGCCGTCGCCAAAATCCACGCCGGTCCACCGCGTGGTCGCCGTGCCGTACGTATGATCGTCCATCCCCGTCAGGAAGCAGCCGATCCGCCCGAGGATCATGCCGACGATCAACGGCAGGGCGAAGTCGTCGCCGGTCGAGCGCGTCCAGCCGATGCGTTTCTTCATCAACTCGACCCCGATCAGCCCGCCCAGCAGGCCGCCGACGATCGTCTTGCCTTCCATCAGATAGAAGATGTCGTTCCACTGCTGCCACGTCTTCACCGGGTCTTCCAGCCAGTAGAGCAGCTTCGAACCGAGTGCCGCCCCGATCGTCGCGCCGACGACCACCCAGAGCGCCTTGTCCACGGGGATGCGCTCTTTGTTGCGCGTATACAAGTACACGCGAAATCCGATAAAGTACGCCAGTCCTTCGAACAAAAAGTGCGGATGCAGCGTGATGAAACCGAGGTCGATATAGACTGGGAACGTCATGCAAAACAGGTCTCCTCTTGCCGAAATAGTGGGAAAATCATGTGTTTCCATTATACTCGATTTGCTTTAGAATAGGGTAAAATCTAGCAACCTTGTTTCTTGATACCAGAAAAGGGAGACGATCACATGGACTATGTAAAAGAGTTGCGCCAACTGGTCGGCACCCGCCCGCTCGTGCTGACGGGATCGTGTGTGTTCGTCTGTGACCGCGAGGGGCGCGTGTTGCTCAACAAGCGTTCGGACAACGGATACTGGGGCGTGCCGGGCGGCATGATGGAGCTTGGCGAAACGCTGGAGCAGACGGGCATTCGCGAAGTACAGGAGGAGACGGGGCTCACGGTGAAGCGCCTGCATCTGCTCGACGTGTTCTCCGGTCCGGAACTCTATTACCGCTACCCGCACGGCGACGAAGTGTACAACGTGACGGCTGCCTACCGGACGGACGAGTATGAAGGCGAGGTGCGGGTGAACGAGGAGAGCGAGGAACTGCGTTTCTTCGCGCTCGCGGAGATGCCGCCGCTGGAACAATTTTCCCCACCCCTTCGCCCGTTCATCGCTCGTTTTTTGCAGGAAAAAGGGGTCGTGGTCTGACACAGATTCTTCATAACCGTTTGACTATTTTGTGACAAGCGGGGCTTGGCAGATGTTGGGACAGTCAAGATGCGCTAGGATGAAGGTAGCAGTCCCAAGCGATTTCCTAGGAGGAATGACCCATGACGAAGATCTATGAAACCGAGCGCATCTTAGATGTACAATTTGGCGAAGCGGAAGGGCATCCGCTGCTCCTCGACATCGTGCGCCCGACAAGCCCGCCTGCAGAACCGATGCCGGTGATCGTGTATATTCACGGCGGCGGCTGGATGGGCGGCGACAAGTCGTTGATCGGCGGCCAGCACAACGCGACGCTGGCTCGTTACGGCTTCTTCACGGTCAGCATCAACCACCGCTTGACCGGCGTCGCTCCGTTTCCGGCACAGATTCACGATGTCAAAGCGGCGATCCGCTGGCTGCGTGCCAACGCGGATACCTATGGCATCGATCCGAACAAGATCGGCGTGTGGGGTCATTCCTCCGGCGGTCATCTGGCCGCTCTCTTGGCGACATCCGGCGATGTGCCGGAATTGGAAGGAAACAGCGGCTCGCCGGGCTACTCGTCCCGCGTCCAAGCGGCGGTCACCTCCGCCGGTCCGGTCGACGTGCTGACGATGGGCGGCTGGCACGACCTGCCGAACTCGCCGGAAGCGCGATTCGTCAACGCCGAGTATGTGAAGGACAACCCCGAACTGGCGAAGATGACCAACCCGATCACCTACATCAACGGAGACGAGCCGCCCGTGCTGATCATCCACGGCGATCAGGACAGCATCGTCCCTGTCTCGCAAGCGGAACTGTTGTATCAGGCGCTGACCGACGTGTCTCTGCTGCGCGTCAAACAAGGCGATCACGACGACTACAACGGCGGCAACTTGGAGATGGTCGAACTGCTCGACACGGTACGCTCTTTCTTCCATAAACACCTGAACGGCAATCGGCGTCCGCAAGCGGAAGTCTTGGAACGTCGGGAACAGATGGAACAATGGATTCGCAACATGTGGGCGAAGCATGAGGATTCCTTGAAACAAACCGGCAAATAAATACGTGGCCTTTTCCTCCACGTGCATCATTATAGAAGGCTCTCGGATGTCAAACGCATCCGAGGGCTTTTACTTTTTACGGAATGATTTGACAAAAGCTTCCTCGCCGATGGAAAATGGGAGTACACGAGAGGGAGGTGTCGCGCATGGAGGACAAAGCGCGCTGGGAGCGGCTGGAGGCCCGCGTGACGGAGTTGGAGGCGGAACTGCGCCAACTCAAGGCGCAGTTGGACACGCAAGGGCAAGAAGTGTCGCGGACAGGGCCCCTTTTGCAGAAAGACGTTCGCCCTTCGGACTCGCTGACGGCGAGGCAACAACCGATGAGCGAGAGCGAGCAGGAGGCGGGCGGCATCAAGCCGGCGCCAAGGGAGCATCCCGTCGACGGCGTCGTGCCCGAGTTCACGCCGGACAAAGAGCCGGTGGACTGGGAGCAGGTGCTCGGGCGGGTCTGGTTGCCGCGCATCTTCATCTTCGTGCTGTTGCTCGGGGTGCTCTGGGGCTTTAGTGCCGCCGTCAAGATGGGGCTGGTCACGGAGCCGGTACGCGTCGCGCTAGGTGCGCTGGCGACTCTCGCGCTGTTGTTCGTCGGCGAGCGGCAGATGAAAGCGGGGCATGACGCGCTGGGGCAGGTGTTGCTCGGCGGGGCGGTGTCGGTCGGCGTACTGACGGTGTTTGCCGCGCACATCCTGTACGGATTGATCCCCGGGGCCGTGTCGTTCGGGCTGGACGTGCTGCTCGTCGGCGGCGGGGTGTATCTGGCGCATCGGCACAAGTCGCAGGCGTTGGCGATCTTGGCGACGGTCGGCGGGTATCTGGTGCCGTTCCTTGTGGAAAGCGAGGAGCCGCACACGGTGTTCCTCGTGAGTTATGAAACGATCTTATCGATTGCCTTTTTACTGTTTGCGTTGAAATATCGCTACACGGTTTTGTACTATACATCACTGACGCTGTATCATCTGGTGTTGTTCCTTTATGGCGTGCTGGTCAATCTGGAGACGGCGGAGATGCCACTCTTGTTCTACGGGGCGCTGGTGCAGCAGGCCACGCTGTTGGCGGCCGCGTTGCGGACGAAAGTGGCGGATCGCCAACCGTTGGGCACGCTGTTCGGCAGCTTTACGCTGGTGATCCTGTGGATGTATGCGTCATTGAGCGACACCGCGATCGAGGTGTGGCTGCTGGTCTTCACCGCGTTGTACGGGGCGCTGGCCTACTTGCGGCGCGCCGACCGCGAGCGTTCGTTCCCGGTGCTGTTGGCGGTGGCGTTTTTTGCCTTGATGCTGTATGCGATTCAAGTGTTGGAAGGCATTGACATGGCGTTACCGCTGTTGGTGGAAGGGGCGGTCGGCTTGTGGCTGGGGTTGCGGTTGCGCAGCGTGCTGCAATTGCTCACCGGCTCGTTGATTTTCTTCCTCGGCACGATGGCGACCCTGTTCTTCCCGATTCAAGACCTGTTCTCGATGGAAACGCTGTCTTGGCTCGTGCTGTTGGCTGCGCTGGCGTTCTTGTATCGCACGTCAGTCCGTTTGGCGGACGGCGCGGAGGAGTTGCGAGCCGACTTGTATCGGATGTTCGGCCGCGTGTTCCTGATCGCCGCCTCCGCTTTGACGCTCGTGTTCCTGACCGAAGTCACGTTGGAGCTGACCGAATCGTGGGACTGGGACAGCACGCAGATGGCGATCTCCTTCGTCTGGGCGCTGTATGCGATCCTCGGCATCGTCTACGGCATCCTGCGCCACTCCCGCGCCGCTCGCGTGGTCGGGGTGGTCCTGCTGTTCGTGACCTTGCTCAAGTTGGTCTTCGTCGACCTGCCGAGCGTTTCGATCGTCGTGCGGGCGATTCTGTTCATCGGCATCGGAGCGCTAGGCGTCGGGGTGTCGAGGTTGTTCTATCAGAAGAAGGGAGCCTCCGAGTGAGGCTCTTTCTTTTTGGAAAAAAGTTGTAACAGATACGCCTGTTGTTCGTCTATTGGGCAGAAGCAAAGAGGAGGAGGTGTGCGAGATGGAAGAGTGGTCGGTGCTCTATGAGGAGCATGTCGACTATGTGTACCGCTTTTTGGTGTATTTCCTGGGGAATCAACAGGAGGCGGAAGACATCGCGCAGGAGACGTTCATCAAGGCGTTTGCCAAGTGGGAGCAGTTCGACCGGCGCTCCGGTGTGCGGACGTGGTTGATCGCCATCGCCCGCCATCTGGCGGTCGACCGGGTGCGCCGTCAACAGCGCGGTCGGTTGTTGCAACGGCTGTTGCGATCGGAGGAGCCGAGCCCTGTGCAAGTGCCGCAAGAGGTGCTGCACGCGAGCGAGCAGCGGCGTGAGTTGTATGTAGCGATCCGGACGTTGAAACCGGATCAGCGAGCGGTCGTGATCTTGAAAGGCATTCAGGATTATGGCAACAAGGAGGTCGCCGACGTGCTCGGCTGGACGGAAAGCAAAGTCAGAGTGACGTATCACCGCGCGGTCAAAGCGTTGGGAAGCAAGCTGATGCGAGAGGAGGAGCAGACATATGGAATGGTCTGAGCAGGAGCAAGACGTGATGGAGGAGTTGCGGCAGTTGCCCGCTTTCAACTTGACGAGCGAACGGCGACATCGGATGTTTCAGGAGGCGGCGGCCAAGGCGCAAGGAACGGTTCGCAACCGTCGCCGGATGCGAGCGGTCGGCGGGCTGGGCGTGGTGGCGGCGACGCTGGTGTTGGGGGTGGCGCTGTATCAGGCGTTCGGTTCGCAGTCCGGCACTGCCCAAACCCCGACGACGAACCGGCAACTGCAAGCGAGCAAGCAGACCAATCTGTTTCACTCGGGGGCGGCGGCCGACGTACAGCCGATGTCGGTGGTGTTTGAAGTCAAGCCGGTCGGCGAGAACAAAGTGGATGCGGACGGGCTACAGGTGACCCGATTCATCCTGCAACAGCGGTTGCGCGAAATGGAGATTCAGGAGGCGACGGTTAAGGTGGTCGAACCGAATCGACTGGCCGTACGAGTCGACGAGCCGGTCAACAAAAAACTGGTCACCGAAGCGTTGCAGAAGCGGATGGTGCTGGAATTCCGCACCGCTCAAGGCAAAGTGGTGGCATCCGGTAAGGACCTCAAGCCCGACAGCCACGTGGTAACTGATGATCATACGGGCACTTTCCAGGTGCTGGTCGAATTTGAAGATCCGAACAAGTTTGCGACGATCACCCACAAGTATTTAGGGCAGGTCATCGAGATTTGGCTGGATGGCGAACTTCTGCAAGAGCCGATTATCCAGTCGGTGATCAAAGACGGCGTGGCTGTCATCTCCCAACAGGATCAGAACATGGCGGAGATCATGGCAACCAATCTTCGCTCGGGCTCGCAGCCTTTGGCCTATGAACTGGCTGCGGTAAAAGAATAGCTTGCGCGAGCGAGCCGTGAGTGAACCGACTGTCCACAGGCATCCTTTTTCAGAAAAAAGGTCACGCTAAAGGGAAAGACCGCCTGCACAGGCAGGGAAAGGAAGACGATGTCCTCATGCAGCGTACAACGAAACATCGACCGATCGCATTCGCCTACGTCCAACGCTATACGGCGAAAAACGGTCAGACGGTCACCTTGCGTCCCGCTCGACCGGAGGACGCGCCGACCCTCGTGAAAAAGATCGCCCGCGTCGTGCGAGAAGGCTCGTTTCTGGAAGAGGACGAGAGCACGCTGTCCACTTCGCGCGAGGAGGCCGAGGAGATCCGCAAGATGCGGCGGGAAGGCAGCATGTACACGGTTGCCGTCGTCGACGGGGAAGTGGTCGGCGCGGCCATGTTGAAGCGCGGGCAACTGGAGATGCACCGCCACACCTGCGATTACCGCATCTGGATCGGGCCGAACTACAGGGGACTCGGCATCGGCAAGCGTTTTATGCTCTACTCGATCGACTGGGCGCGGGCACACGGGTTGCGCAAATTCTGTCTCGACGTGTTCTCCAACAATGAACGGGCGATCGATCTCTACAAAAAATACGGGTTCATCGTCGAAGGACGCCGCCGCGACCAATATTTTCTGGAGGGACGCTATGTGGATGAAATTTTCATGAGCCTCTTTTTGGTATAATGAGGGAGACCTTGTATCGTTCGTCTAAAAAAGGGGGAGGAAGATCATGCAACAAGCCGTGACCTTGGAGGTGCGCGGACTGACGATGCGCGGGATGGCCCATGTGCCGGAAGCGACGATCGCCGGACGGGAGAAAGTACCGACCGTTATTTTATACCACGGGTTCGGAGGCAACATGTTGGGCAAACACCGGATGTTCCTCAAGCTGTGCCGCGAACTGGAGCGAATCGGGTTCGCTTCTTATCGGTTCGATTTTATCGGCAGCGGGGAAAGCGACGGCAACTTCGAGGAGATGACGGTGAGCCACGAGATTGAAGAAGCGCACGCGATCTTCGACTATGTAAAAAGCCGGCCGCATGTCGACTCGGAGCGGATCATCGTGCTCGGCATCTCGATGGGCGGGCTGGTCGCCGGGATCGTGGCGGCGGAACGTCCGCAGGAGGTAGACAAATTGGTGCTGCTCTGTCCGGCGGGCGATGTGCAGACCGTGTTCAAGCCGTACGCGCTTCCGTATCTGCAACACCCGCACTTGCAGGTGGTCGACATGGAAGGCGATCTGGTCGGACGGGCGTTTGCCGAAGAGGTCGTCGAGATGGATGTATTCGGCCGTTCCAAAGGGTACGCGGGACCTGTCCTGCTGGTCCACGGCACAGCCGATCCGCTGGTGCCGTTTCAGACGTCGGAGCTGTACAAACAGCACTGCTACGGCGATCAGGCGACGATCCACCCGATCACAGGGGCTGATCATACGTTCAACAAGCACGAGTGGGAGCGCGAGATGATAGAAGTCGTCACCGGGTTTGTCGGATAGGTCAGCAAACTTTATAAATGTCCCAAAACCACTTGCAGAAATATTGCAAGTGGTTTTTTGTTTATTTTATACAATTATGATAATCCCGTAAGTAATTCGGTGTGAAAATACAAGAAAATCAGAGAAATGTGCCGACTTCTGAATAAAAATGCGAAATTCTGCGAATTTGCAAAATGGACAAAACATCACGCTCGATGTAACAATAAGGATAACGTCATAATAAATGACTGTTTACTGAAGCTGGGTTCTGTCTGATTTAGAATCACGTTTCACCATCATTCTCATGTGAGGAGGAGAAAGAAGAGATGAAGAAAAAAGGTTTGCTCTTGTCGCTCGGTCTCGCACTGTCGCTGCTGATCCCGTCGCTGAACGCACCGCAACAAGTGGCGGAAGCGGCGACCGCACCGGCGAACACGGTATCCTACTACATGGATACGATCAACACCACCACGCTGTACAACATGGGGTACTCGCTGGGTACTCACGACTACAACACCTCCGGTACGCAAAAAACGCTGGTCGTTCTGGCGTTCGGCGGCCAAACGTCGTCCTACGGCGGCTCCCTGTGGGGCGCAGCGGACGCTTCCACGTCGCAAATCGCTGCGGCTGCGGAAGAGTTCTCGCACGGTTACTGGAGCGGTACCCGCTCTGACACCGGTTCCACCGTCAAGCTGGTCATCGGTACCAACAACTCCTACACCGTCAACTACACCGCGGGCCAACGTTGGTCGCAAATGATCAACGACATCGGCGCGTACAACAACAGCCACTCTTACTCGTCGCAAGTTCTGCTCTACGGCGGCAACGACATGGAGATGAGCTACGACACCCCGTCCGCGACCCGCTCTTGGGTCAACGGCTACGCTTCGGTTGACAACTACCTGTACTACAACTACGGCGATGCAGGCGGTTGCACCACCTCCAGCACCTTCAGCGGTACCTACAACGGTTCCTGCAACAACGGCTGGACGATGAACGACATCTACTACATCTCCTGGGGCGCTGCACCGGGACAATCCGTTCCGGAGATCTACAACACCTCCGGCGCGAACGCTCGTCAATGGAAGAACGTCAAGAAATACGCTCGCGTGACCTTGGGCGCGAACATGATCATCTCCGGTGCGATGACCCAGTACGGCGCTTGCGTCCAAAACGGCGGCTGCTCCGGCACCAACAACACACCGAGTGCAGGTTGGTCCCAACTCTACAACGCGCTGAACAGCGATGCTGACACCGCGCAAGGGTTGGCGTTCTCGACCGACATCAAGTGGCACTAACCACGACAAAGTGAGGAGGATGGAACGATGAAAAAATCCAAATTCGTGATGGCGGCGGCCGCAATGGCTCTCGTGCTGGCTGCAGGCGTCGGCGTGTACAACACGTTCCAAGCATCCGCGGTCGATGGCGAGTACGAAGGCTATCCGGCGGAGAAAATGGAAATTGTCAAGAGACAACAGCATGATCAAATGATCGCGAAACAGACCGCAAAACCGGACATGAAAGCGCCGGGCGGCCCGCTGATCAAGCAAGAGGATCCGGAAGTAGTTCCGGGCATCCTTGACCAAGTGGATGATCCGATGAGCATGAAGGTGATCAACTACACCAACGGCTGGCGCGGCAAATCGGCTCAACCCGGTCGTGCGATCGTCGCAGGCGCAGGTGCGCTGACCGAAGACACCGCACAAGGCGTTATGATGGTTCGCATGCCGGGCCAACCGGGCACCTTGAACTTCGAGAAGTTCCTGACCCCGGGCAAGCATGGCGCTGTGACCATCGAGTCCTACAAAGGCATGGACCTGACCATCGTTGCGCAAGACGGCACCAAGTGGTCGTTCAACGTAGCAAGCGGCAAGTTCACCGATGTAAAATAAGAATGGCGGGAAGAAGCGCTGAGCCTGGCTCGGCGTTTCTTTTCATTTGACTGTGAAACGGGCTTTGAATTTGTTGACATTTTTCGCATTTCTCAGTATGATGGAGGCAGTAGAGAATGTTAGTAGCTTTTACACAAGCGAGCATCCAGAGTTGAGTGAGAGACCGTGCAGAGCGTAGCGGAGATGAGCGATAGGAGAGCTGAGGACGGGTGTCGTATGTGCATCGATAATCGATACATACGAGATCTTCTGATCAGGTGTGCCTAGGGCGCGTCTGGTCTTTTTTGGCTTTCATGACGAGAGCCGCGGCTATTTTGAGGGAAGACGAGACAGAACAGAGGAGCTGAGTGGAGATGATTTTGGTCATTGACAATTATGATTCGTTTACGTATAACATCGTGCAGTATCTACGGGAGTTGGGGTCGATGGTTTATGTCGCTCGCAACGACCAGATCACGGTGGAGGAGATCGAGAAGTTGAACCCTACCCACCTGTTGATCTCGCCGGGGCCGTGTACGCCGACGGAAGCGGGTGTGTCGATGGAGGCGATTCGGACCTTCGCCGGCAAGTTGCCGATCCTCGGCGTCTGCTTGGGACACCAGTCGATCGGGCAGGTGTTCGGTGGGCACGTGGTCAAGGCGGAGAAGATGATGCACGGCAAGACGTCGCGGATCACGCATCAGGGCGAAGGGCTGTTGGCCGGGGTGCCGAACCCGTTTACGGCGACCCGCTACCATTCGTTGATCGTCGAGCGCACGTCCCTTCCCGCTTGCTTGGAAGTGCTGGCGCGGTCGGAAGATGGCGAGATCATGGCGATGCGCCATCGGGAGTATGACATCACCGGGTTGCAGTTTCACCCCGAGTCGATCCTCACCGAAGGCGGGCTAACGATGCTTTCCAACTTTGTCGCCAACCGGACGGAGGTGGTCGCATGAGCGCGCTGATGAAAAAAGTTCGTGTCCAGACGCACCAGAAGGCGTACCCGCGGTCCTGCGAATCGTTCGAAGTGTTTCAGGCGCTGACGGATACGTACGGGGCGAGCAGCGCGTTTTTGCTCGACTCGGTGAAGAACATCAAGAGCCGCTATTGCGCCTCGTCGATCGCCCTGTTCCCCGTGTTGACCGTCCAAGTCAAAGGCCGCCGCTTCCAAGTGGAAGGCGAGCCGCTGGCCGAGTTGGTGCGCCGGAACTTGACGGAGGACGGCACCGATCTGACGCAATTCGACCGCAACATCTCCGCCCTGCTCGACGGGGTGATCGAGAGTTTCGATCTGGTTGACCGGCTGACGATGCCGAAGTACGCCTTCGGGTTTGTCGGACATCTGTCCTACGACTCGATCCGCTACTTCGAGAACATCCCGAAAACGACGGTCGACGACCGCGGGATCGACGACATCCGTCTGCAAGTGCATCAAGTGGTGATCCACTTCGAGCGCGAGGTGATCAACGTGATCATCAACGAGATCGAAGGGCTTCCCACGCCGACTTTTGCCGAGATCGAAGCGTTTCTCAAGCCGTATGCGGAGCCGACGTTCAAAGGCTATGACCCGGCACAGTTGCGGGTGGAGGAGGATGTGGAGGAAGCGGTCTATCTGGAGCGGGTGCAGCAGGCGAAAGACTACATCCGCGAAGGCGACATCTTCCAAGTCGTCGTCTCAAAGCGCAATCGCGTGATCGGGGAGATCGACACGCTGCAGGTGTATTACAACCTCAAGCATATCAACCCGTCGCCTTATATGTTCTACATCGACTACGGCGATTACAAGCTGTTCGGCACTTCGCCCGAGATGCAGATCCGCTTGGAACAAGGTGTCGTACAGATGCGCCCGATCGCCGGCACGTCGAAGGGCAAAGGCAAGCGGCCGGAGGAGAACATCCAACTGATCGAGCACCTGCGCAACGATGAAAAGGAGCGGGCCGAACACCTGATGCTGATCGACCTCTGCCGCAACGATCTGGGGCGGGTCTGCGTGCCCGGTTCGATCTATGTCAAAGACTTCATGGTGATCGAGGAGTACTCGCACGTCTACCACATGGTCTCGACGGTCGAAGGGCGAGTGGAAACGCATCGCAGCCTGTTCGACATCTTCCTCTCGACCTTCCCCGCGGGAACGCTGACGGGGACACCGAAAGTGCGGGCGATGGAGATCATCGACGAACTGGAGGATTATGACCGCGGGCCGTACGGCGGGGTCGTCGGGTTTATTGATTTCCTCGGAAATATGAACACCTGCATCGTCATCCGCACGATTGTCCACAAGGACGACACCGCCTATCTGCAAGCGGCGGCCGGCATCGTCGCCGACTCGGTGCCGCAGAACGAGTGGAACGAATGCGACCACAAGCTGCGGGCGCTGCGCGTGACGGCGTTGCAGATGGAACAGGTGGCGACCGGGAACTCTTAATGGAAGGGAAGCGGGCAACGTCGAGGGCGTTGTCTGCTTCTTTTTTGGGAAAAAGGTTCGTGGGAAGTTGGAAGATTGCTCCTTCGATAGCGGGTCCGGCAATAGGGTACGCTGTGCGTAAGGGGGTGTGGCATCGGTGCTTTTCTTGCGCGTAGGCTTGATGTTCTGTTTCTTGTTCGGCTCTCTCTTGACGACGGCACCGCAGGCTCTTGCGGAGAAAAAGCCGCCGCTGGCCGATTCGTACATTCTGATCGACAAGTCGGAAAACAAGCTCACGTATTATTTTCATCGAACGGCGGTGAAGTCGTTTCCCGTCGCGACGGGCAAGACGCAGGCGGATACGCCGGTCGGCGTGTTTCCCGTGGTGATGAAGGTGAAAAATCCGTGGTACCTGAAAAAGGACATCCCCGGCGGCGATCCGCACAACCCGTTGGGCAGTCGGTGGATCGGGCTGGAAGTGCCGGGCACCGATGGGTCAAAATACGGCATCCATGGGACGAACCGCCCAAGCTCGATCGGGCAACATGTGTCGGCCGGCTGTGTGCGGATGTACAATCAGGATGTCGCTTGGTTGTACGATCACGCCCCGATCGGCACGGTGGTCGAGATCGTCGAGTAGGTGCGGCTTGGACATGGTGCGGCTCTTTCGTAGCGGTTGGAAGTGACTGCTTGCGAAAAGAGTCGCTTTTTTGTGGATGTTTTGTGAACAGTGTAACTTTGCCTGTCTGCGAAACGTCTACTTGTATGTTATAATTTTCGACGTGTTTTCGTATGTTTTGGAAAGAAGAATCGGAGACTAGAGAGGGTTTTGATAGAGATGATGAGCCGTAAGGACCGCCATAAGCAAAAAAAGCTGGCGAAAAAGGCACCCGGGAAGCGTCGATTTTGGCAACGCAAAGGGTTTCAGTGGACGGTCGGAATTCTGGCCCTGCTGATCGGGGCGTTACTCGCGTATTATGTGTATTACATTAACTCTTTTATCGATGAGATCAACGAGCCGAAGGACCCTTCGTTTAAGAAGGTTGAGACGGAGGAGTGGAAGGGCACCGATCCGGTGAACATCCTCGTGATGGGGGTGGACAATCGGGACGATGATGAGCACCCGCGCTCCGACTCGATGTTGCTCGTGTCGATCGACCCGCTGACCAAGAAGGCGAGGGTCATGTCGGTGATGCGGGATACGTGGTATAAGATCCCGGATGGGTACGGGTTTGAGAAGATCAACGCGTCGCATGCGCTCGGCGGGCCGGATTTGACGATTCGGACGTTGAAGGATATGCTGCAGATCCCGATTCATTATTATGTGAAGACGGACTTCCAAGGATTTATATCGGTTGTCGATGCCTTGGGTGGTGTCACGATCGATGTGGAGAAGGATCTGGATTATGTGGATGACGGGCAGTATGACATTCACTTGAAGCAAGGGGTGCAGCGTCTGGATGGGGAACATGCGCTGATGTATGTGCGCTTCCGTCATGATGCGATGTCCGACTTCGCCCGCACGGAGCGCCAGCGGAAGTTCTTGGCGGCCGTGTCGGATGAGATGAAGTCGGGGACGACGTTGTTTAAGCTGCCGAAGATCTTGGATTCGATCTCGCCGTATATCGAGACGAATATCCAGGGTTCGGATCTGATCAAGTTGGGCAAGTTGGCGCTGGAGATCGACAGCTCGAATATCGATACGCTGCAGGTGCCGCCGATGAATACGTTCCGCGAAGGGTTTGCGGGCGGCGGGCAGTCGGTGTTGATTCCGAATGTGTTTGAGATGCGCAAGGCGGTGTATGAGTTCCTTGGGAAGGATGTTTCGTTGATTGAGGAGGACCCGAGTGATCAGCCGCAGGAGTATTACAACCCGGAGCCGACGCCGACGTTGCCGGACAATCCGAATGTGGAGCCGGATGAGCCGGAGCCGCCGGTGACGGATGGGGAAGGTACGGAGGGTACCAACCAAGGTGATGGTCAAGGGGATGGTACTGGTGCGGGTGGTACCGGAACTGGTACGGATGGTACTGGCACGGATGGTACTGGCACGGGCGGTACCGGAGCAGACGGTACCGGAACGGGTGGTACCGGAACGGGTGGTACTGGAACTGGTGATACTGGTACGGGTGGTACTGGTACAGGTGGTACTGGAACTAATGGTACTGGAACGGGTGGTACTAGCACAGGCGGTACTAGCACAGGTGGTACTAGCACAGATGGTACTGGCACAGGTGGTACTTCCACAGGCGGTACTAACACAGGCGGTACTAACACAGGCGGTACTAGCACAGGTGGTACTTCCACAGGAGGCACAAGCACCGGTGGCACGACCACCGGTGGGGCGACGACGACCACGACAGGCGGCTCTACGTCTGGTGGCGGCTCGACTACGAGTGGGCAGACTTCGACCTCCTCTTCGAAGAGCGGTTCGAGTGCTCCTACGAAACAATCTTCTACGACGACTACCTCTACGAATCCGACTACGACGAGTCATTAAGTGTGAGAGAACCCCTTCGCTTTGCGAGGGGGTTTTTTGTTCGGTTCTTATAGAAAGGGCGGTTGGGTGTGGGGAGTTTGTGGGGAGTGCAAGTGGGTGTAGGTGTGGAAGTGCGTTCGGAGTGAGGTGGAACTCGGGCGGCTCCTACCCGCGCCGGGGAATGTATATCCTCCGGGCTCAGGTGAAATCGCATCCCTTTGATTGTGGGTAAAGCGGTGGGGATGCGAATTTCAGATTTCGCCGCT
>DASTWJ010000216.1:0-13403 GCA_035776695.1 Bacilli bacterium | reverse complement strand
CTGGGGTTTGAGACCTGCTGGGTCGGCGGCTTTTTCCGTCCCGAGGTGGCGGGGGAGATCGTCGGTCTGGCTCCGGGGGAGCGAGTGCTCGCCGTCAGCGCCGTCGGGTTCGCCAAGCAGTCCGGCATGGCGGGGCTGTATGAAGGCTTGTTCAAGTTCGGCACGAAGATGGGCAAGCGCAAGGAGCTGCAAGAGATTCTCTATGTGGAGGATGTCAACCCGCCGCGCTGGTTCGACCGGGCGATGGAAGCGGTGCGTCTGGCTCCGTCGTCGTACAACGCCCAGCCGTGGCACGTGTTCTATCACAAGGACGGCCGGATGACCTTCTCGTCCGTCGCCGACTACAAGGACAAGATCAAGCTTGGCCACGGTGCGCCGAACTCCAGCCGCCTGTGTGTGGGGATCGCCATGCTCCACCTGAAGGTCGCCTCGCGCGCCCTTGGCATCGAAGGCAAGTGGCTGCCTGAGGAAGAGGCAACCAATCCGATCGCCAGCTATTACGTTCCGATCAATGTCGAAGATGACTTGGATCGGCTGCATTTTGACTGATTGACTGATGAAATGAATGGCACGGCTTGCCGGTACGTCTTGCTAGTAGCAAAAAGGCTCCTGTTACCTGAACAGGGGCCTTTTTGCATAGCGAGTTGGAGACGGGCAAGACTTCGTTTGGGCTACGTCTTACTCTTGTGCATCCACATGCACGTCATTCGTTTTCTTGACGAGCAGAATCGGATGCACCACAGTGTATGTGCTCCCATGCTCGGTGATCTCCTCCGTCTGGAAGTTGAGCGGTTTGGTGTTGAACGTGTCTTCGTAGTAGAGATGCACCCGGAACGAGTGCTCCGGCAGTTTCGCCTTCAGATCGCGACCGAGTCGGCTGCCCCATTCGATCATCTGTTGGCGGATGTCGCCGTAGTGCTTGAGATAATCGGTGTATTGGTACGCCTTGATCGTCGTCGCCAGTTCCACGGAGCCGTCCGGAAGTTGGTGCAGCTCCCAGTCGTTGAGGTGCAGCGTCAGTTTCGAAGTCCGCAGCGAGCCGTAATGGTAGGTGAGCAGATTCTGCACCTGCCGCTCTTTGTCGTCCGAGAGCGGCGCTTGCGGGAAATGCGCCTCGATCGAGCCGAGCGGTTGGGTCAGCAGGTCTTCCAACCACGGCCGGATGTAGTCGATCGACACGGCATACTGCGGGTCGTCGCCTTCCTCCACATACAGGGAAGTCGTCACGCCGATCACTTCCCCTTGCGTGTTGAACAGCGCCCCGCCTGAGGCCCCGACCGTGCTCGGGGGCGAGACTTGAATCAGGTTCGTGCCCCCAAGCGTCGGGAAATTGGCGATGATCCCTTCCGTGACCGTGTTTTGCGCCCCGACGGGGTTACCGATGGCGATCACTTTGTCGCCTTTGTGCGAGTCGGAAGGCGTGCCGATGGTGACGGGCAGAATGCCGAGGAAGCGATCTGTCTTCAGCACGGCGAGGTCGTGGTCGACATCATAAGCGGCCAGACCCTCCACGCGGTAGGAGTTGCCGACGCCTGTTTTCACCGTCGCCCAATTCGCCCCTTCGACGAGGTGGTAGTTGGTCAGCACCAGCCCTTCGCGGATGACGATCCCGCTGCCGCTGCCGTTCGCCGATTGCACGCGGACGATTTTCCGATCGGAGCGGGACACGATCTGCCGGGTGGTCAGCTCTTGGATGCTGGCGGGCAAATGCGACGCGATATAGACGGTGCGCGTCGTGCCGTCCCACGTGACTTCCGCTCCCAGCGCCTCGCTGACAAAGCGAAGCGGGACCATTGTATTGCTGTGGATCAGTTGCGCCTCTACGTCGAGCGTGACGGAGGCGCCGTTTTTGTACGCTTGCCTGGAGCCGATTTGCAGGATGACGCTCGTCGTCCCTCGTGTCGCCGTGACCGTGCGCGTGTCGCCGAACCAGCGCACCTCGGCCCCGAGCTTCTCGAAGATCGCCCGCAACGGTACCAGCGTGCGCCCGTTGACGATCACCGGCGGCTGGTCGTAGGACTGCGTCTGTCCGTCGATCACGACCTGCACGTCCGAAGCCGCATAGGTCGACACAGGTGCGAAACTACAGATGAGGGCCACGAGCAGGAACAGCGTGATCAGCCGATGGTTCAACAAAATTCCCCCTTATCTCGTCACAAGTCGATGCTAAGGTCATACTTATTCTCGGACTGCCAAGAATTGCCTACGAGATATGCTACAATCAGGAATAGAAGCAACCGAAAAGGGGCTGACAAGCATGGCACACGACCATTTGCTGTTTGAGGTACAAGACGGGATCGCCACGATCACGCTGAACCGCCCGGAGGCGCGCAACGCGTTTTCCGTGCCGATGATCGAAGCGTGGGTGCTGGCGTTGGAACAATGCCGCGACCGCGACGACGTTCGCGTCGTGGTGGTCACGGGCGCGGGGCGGTCGTTCTGCGCGGGCGGCGATGTAAAAGCGATGCGCGAAGGCAAGGGCTTCCTCGGCCAAGGCGAAGAGGAACTCGATACCTACTCGAACGGACTGGCACGGAAAAACTCGCTCTGGAAACTGATCCAGCGCGTACCGCTGACGTTGCAACAGGTGGACAAGCCGGTGATCGCCGCCGTCAACGGCGATGCGATCGGCGCGGGCAACGACATGGCGCTGATGTGCGACATGCGGATCGCCGCCGATACGGCGCGATTCGCCGAGAGCTACGTGAAGCTCGGCATCGTGCCGGGGGATGGCGGCGCGTACTTCCTGCCGCGTCTGGTCGGGATGGCGAAAGCGTTGGAACTGCTGCTGACCGGCGACATGATCGAGGCGGAGGAAGCGCTGCGCATCGGGATGATCAACCGCGTCGTCCCCGCCGAGCAACTGCTGGAGGAAACCTACAAACTGGCCCGCAAGATCGCCGCCCAGCCGCCGATCGCCGTGCAGATGATCAAACGCACCGCCTACCAAAGCGCCGACACCGACCTGCGCACGGCGCTCGATCTCGTCTCTTCGCACATGTCGGTCGTCACGGAGACAAAGGACCACCTCGAAGCGGTGCGGGCGTTGTTGGAGAAGCGCCAAGGCGAATACCGAGGCAAATAACTTTTTATCAAGCCTAACGACAAAAAGACGTTCCACCCAGGCACCGAGAGGTGCGAGGCGGAACGTCTTTTTTTATAAAAAACAAGTGTGTTAGGCCGTTTTCACTCGTTCCTCGACCACCAGATTGACCTGTTTGCAAAAGCCGAGCGGGAAATCCTGCCCTCCCTGCAAGGTATGGAAACCTGTCGTGAAAATCTTCATCGAGTCTTGGATTTGGTGAAGGTCGCGGCACACAATGCAGTAATACATCGACATTTCCCGATTCACACTCCTATGACGAAAGATTCGGACAGTAGAGAGGTTCGGCCGGTAGCTGTTGGGTGTGGGGGTAATTTGTAGAAAAAGACCAGGTGGCGGTGGTCAGGTGGTCAGCGGATCATCTCCTTGTTCCATTGTTGCAGCACGCGGGCTGCGGACTTGATGCCGCCTTGGTAGTTGCGAGCGAGCAAGGATGCGGCCGAGCCGAAGTGAAGCCAGCGGTCGGGGTGGGTCGAGTTTTGCGTGAGGAGCCATTGCCCCCAGATCATCTTCGCGGCGTGGATCGCCATGAACGGGCCGTCGTTGGAGAGGGAGGCGGCGATCAGTTCACTCGCCAAGGCGTCGAGCGACTCTTGTTCGCGGACGCTGCTTGAACGGGCGGGCGTGTCTGCTTGCGAGCGAAGATAGCGGGCGACGAGGCTCATGGCTCGGTGCCCGGTTTCATCCTCTTCGATCGCCGAACGGATCGCCGACAGCGAAACGGCTTCTTGCGAGTCCGGCGCTTTGTTGCCAGCGTCTTGAATTTGGCGGGAGACAGTCGATTGCTCCTCCTGCCCGAACAGCGGGAACGGCAATTCGCGCATCTTCCCACGAACGCTTTTGAAAGAACGGGTGCGATCGCTTTGCAACGCCACCAGCAACGCGTGCAAGCGCAACTCCTGCGGTGCTTGTTTGTTCGCGACCAGCTCCAAGATGCAGTGAATCCCCGTCACGATATGCTCCTCGTTGTCATGCGAGCGAATCAGCATCAGCCCGCTCAACAGGCCGATCGCTTCGGCGATCGTCGGCACGTTCACGCCTTCCCGCAACCAACGCGCCGTCAAGTCGGCCTCCGCACCGGCTTCACAAGCAAACAGCTCTTGCAAAAGGTTCGATGCCAAGGCATTGTCCACATCACTTTCCCACTTGATCTGCTCCAAGATCGCGGGGGAGGACAGCTCGTATTTTTCCAAAGCGGTTTCGACGATCTCCCACGCTTGCGGATATTTCGGCGGTGCGGCGAGGTATTGGACGGCGGGGCGCAGCAGTGTTTCGCCGTAGTTCCAGTGGTCGCCCATGTCGAGCAGTTGCAACGTGCGGTGGACGATCAGCAGCTTGTGCTCGTTGTGCCCGTATTCCAGCAGCCCCATCCGCAAGAGCGGCCAGCGCACCTCCTGCCCGATTTGCCGATACAGCCCGATGAAAAGGTTCTCTGTACGGTACTGGAACTTGCCGGGCGTGGTATGGGCGAGCATCGCGTCTTGGGTTTCTTCGACGGTGTCGTGCCAAACGCCGTCCGTTTGCACTTGCAGATACGGACCGTAGTTCGGGTTGCGTAGCAGTTCCAACACGTATACCGCCGCTTGGAGCAGCGACAACCGCTTGTGCGATCTATCGACGAGCTCCGCCGCCCGAATCAAAGGCCCCATGTTCAAGGTGCCGTGCCCGATATACGGCCCGTGGTGGTCGATCCAGCGGGCGGAGGCGAGGGCGAACAACAGGTAGATCGTCTCGTCGGACAGCCCATCCCCCTTCAACTCGTCGAGCAGGCGAGCGGCTTCGGTCGGCTCGGTGGCGCCGATTTTTTCGAGATAACGTTCTATGGATTCTTCAAAGCGAACGGCTTGATACATGATCAACATCTCCTCTCGTCTTGCTTCTGCCCACAATATACCATGTGTCGGAAGTTGATCGCAAACATTTTATACAAAAATATATAAAAAGTGGCATTCCGCAACCTGCACAGCGACCTATGGTATAATGGACGGGACTGAAAAAGGAGGGGACACCCTTGTTGAAGCGATCGGACTTTTTGATCTTGGATGGCTCGTCGATTTTGGTGCGGGCGTATTTTGCGAGTGCGTTTCGCGGGCGGATTATGCAATCGTCGCGCGGTGTGTATACCAATGGGGTATTTGGCTTTTTGAACATGATGTTGAAAGCGGTGGAGCTGGTCGAGCCGACGCATCTGTTCGTGGCGTGGGACGTGTCTCGCGATACGTTCCGCCGCGAGCTGTATCCGCAGTACAAAGGCACGCGCGGCGAGTTGCCGGACGAGTTGCATCCGCAGTTTACGACGATGCAGGAAGTCTTGGCGGCGTGCGGTGTGCCGCAGCATTTCGATGAGAAATTCGAAGCGGACGACATCATCGGCACGTTGGCGCACAAGGCGGCCGACGAAGGGCATCAAGTGCTCGTGCTGACCGGCGACCGCGACGCGTTGCAATTGGTGCGCGACGGCGTGACCGTTGCGATCATGAAGAAGGGGATCACGGAACTGGACATTTTCACTCCCGCGTCGCTGTTTGAGACGTGGGGGCTGACAGCGTCGCAGATCATCGACCTGAAAGGCTTGATGGGCGACACGTCCGACAACATCCCCGGCGTGCCGGGTGTCGGCGAGAAGACGGCGAAGAAGCTGCTCGCCGAATTCGGCACGGTCGAGAACCTGTTGGCGAACACGCATCAGCTCAAAGGCAAGATGAAGGAGAAGATCGAGACAAATGCGGACATGGCCCGTCTGTCCAAGCAACTGGCGACCATCGTCACCGATGTGCCGCTGGTGCATGAATTGGAAGAGTGCCGCCTCTCGTTCCGCATGGAAACGGCGCGGGATAAGCTGAAGGAACTCGACCTGAACCGCTTCGTCGGACAGATGGAGAAGTACGTGGAGGTTGGGTAAGTAGGACATAAACAGACACCAAGATCGACCTCACCGCCTAGGAGGTCGGTCTTTTTTCTTGCCAAAGAAAGCCAACCGTGATATAAAGGTGTTAGACATTTAGACGACTTTCTAAATATACAACGAACGTGGGTGGTTCGAGTGACAATCTTCTTAGAAGCGGCACAAGTCCGCAAGTCGTTCAAAGGCCATGAGGTCTTGCGCGACGTCTCCTTTCAAGTGCCGCAGGGCGAGATCGTCGGGCTGCTCGGCCCGAACGGGTCAGGCAAAACGACGATCGTGCGCCTGCTCAACGGCGTGATCGCGCCGGACGGCGGCCAACTGCGCGTCGCCGGGCACGACCCGGTACGGGACGGCGACGCGATTCGGCGGATCAGCGGCATCCTGACGGAAGGTGCCGGGTTGTATCACGAGCAGAATGCGGTGGAAAATCTGCAGTTTTTCGCGAAGCTGTACGGTGTAAAGGAACGAGGACGAATCGAGGAGCTACTGGCCTTGTTCGACCTGACCGAACACCAGAGCAAACCGGTCGGCACCTACTCCACCGGCATGAAGAAGCGCCTCGGCCTCGCCAAAGCGCTGCTCCACCGGCCCCGCGTCCTGTTCCTCGACGAACCGACCAACGGGCTCGATCCCGAAGGCATTCGCATGGTGATGAAATACATTCGCACGCTCAACCGACAGGAAGGAACGACGATCCTGCTTTGCTCCCACGTCTTGCACCAGATCGAGGAGGTCTGTGACCGCTACGTGTTTCTGCAAAACGGGCGGATTATTGAACAGGGGACATTGCCGGAGATCGAAGACAGATACATGACGGAGATTCACTTGCAGGTGGAAACGAATTTGCAGGTGACAGGCGGCTCCTATCACGGGCACAAGGTCGAACGGATCGGCGAACAGTCCCTGCGCTTCACCTTGGCTTCCAAGGACGAGATCTCTCCGCTGTTGCAACAGGTGTTGCAAGACGCGTGGGTCCACGCGGCCGAGATCACCAACCGCGATCTCGAAACGCTCTATTTTACCGTAAGGGGGCGGCATGGCGATGAATAGAGAAGCGATGTGGGCGATTGCGAACAAGGACATCCGCGCCATCCGCACCAACATCCAACTGTGGCTGCCGATGGTGATCGTCCCGTTGGTGCTGGGGTTGATCCTGCCGACCGTCGGCGTGCTCGTCGTGAAAAATCTCGATGTGAGCGGAATGAGCGACGCCGAGGAACTGGTGAACATGATCACCTCTCTGCCGGTCGGCGACCTGAAATCGCATGTCGAAGGCTTGCCGACGCTCAACCATCGGCTGGTCTACATGCTCGTCAATTACATGACGGCGCCGTTTTTCATGCTGATCGCGGTGATGGCGTCGATGATCATCGCTACGAACTCATTTGTCGGGGAGAAGGAGCGGCGGACGTTGGAGAGCTTGTTGTTTGCGCCGATCGACACGATGTCGCTGTTTCTTGGCAAGGTACTGGCGGCGTTTATTCCGGCGATGGTGCTGACGCTGGGGACGGTGTCGGTCTATGGCGTGGTGGTCGACGCTTTGACCTACTCGTGGTTTGGCGGGCTGGTGTTCCCGACGTTCAATTGGCTGCCGTTGGTGCTCTGGGTGACGCCGACGATCTCGTTGTGTACGATCTTAATTAGCGTGCTGATCTCGGCAAGGGTGAAGGGCTTCCAAGAAGCGCAACAACTGGCCGGCGTCATCGTCCTGCCCGTCGTCGCGCTGGTCATCGGGCAAGCGACCGGTCTGATGCTTCTGCAAACCTCCGTGATGCTGATCATCGGGGCGGTGTTGCTCGTCATCAGCTTGGGACTGCTCAAGCCGATCGCCAAGCTGAACGACCGCAACGTGTTGTTTGAACGGCAGGTTCATTAAGGAGAAAAAGAGGCTCTGTGAGCGGCATCACTTGCTCACAGGGCCTCTTTTCTTTTCCAACCAAGCCACCAGTAGAAAGGGCAGATAGAACACAAAGTACGACACCAACGCCACGCCCTCCAGCGACACGATGTACCACGGCCACGGCCCGAGGAAGTCGAGCAGGGAGGCGGCGACGGGCTTGTGGGCAAGGAACATGTAGTTGCCGCCGGTCAGCCAGTTGGCGATCCCGGCGATCGCGGCACAGACGTTGAGGATCAGAAACGACTTCCAGATCGAGCGCAACGTAATCCGATAGCCCTCCACGAAGACCATGAAAAAGCACGCCGCCAAGATCGCCCCGTGTGCAATGAAGAACTCCATCACCCGATAGTGGGGAAATACGTACATGCCGATGTCCGGCGTCAGGATCGCTTGCAACGCCCCGCCCATCCCGGCGAGGAAAGTGAATTCGAAGATCGTATGATTGCGAGTCAACAGCATCCAGATCGACAGGAGCAACGCGATCATGCACAGCTGCAACGGCAGGTTGTAATCGAGCGTCCACTGCCCGCCGAACGCGAACCACGCATCCAGCGAGATCTGCGACAGCCCCAAGATCGCCGCCAGCGCATAGCGGGTCGCGCGATTGGCCGTCGGGTGGCGCAGGGAGCGGCGAAACACGTACAGGCACAAGATCGCAAACCCGATCACCAGCAGCGCGATCACATGCCCCGTGCCGAACCAGTGAAAATGTTCGTTCATCCTTTCCAGGCTCCATAAGTCTCGGTTCAAGATTTCACCTCCTGATAAAGAAACTTTATCAAAGTCAGATATTTTTGACAACACAACGTTCCCCTAACCCCCAGTGATTGGACAGCGCTTCGAAGGGGATTAGGGGTTTTCTGTTGCACACGGTCATGGTATCGTGAAAGCAGTGAGGTGAACGAACGGATGAACAAACAGGCGCATACAGGGCAAGCGGTGTTGGAACTGCTCGTCGAAGCGGTGGAGCAGACATGGACAAGCGTGGACGCGTGGCGGGAACAAAGTGCCGTCGCGGAGCCGCTGTTTACCCAAGGGCTGATCCGGCTCGAACAACAGGCAGAAGCGCCGCTGTGGCAAGACCCGGCGGCGGGACGTGAACGGGTGTTGGAGATGGGGAAACAGGTGCGTGCGGAGTTGGAGCGCGTGTTGGCGGAGATGGAGCCGGTGTTGAGCTTGGTGTTGTTGACAGGGCTGTCCGCTTCCTACAGACGCGGGTATACGAGAAGTCGCTTGGCGATTGCGCTCGGGCTGATGGAAGAACAAGTGATGGAAAAAGAGTCGCTGGCGATGGAGTCGCTGCAAAAGATCGTCACGGAAGAGACACCGCTTCTACATGCGCTGTTGCAAGAGGAGCAGGGGTTACAGACGGACGTCTTGACGACGGAGAATCCGAGTGCGCTCCTCCAAGCCGCCCGCCTGCACCCCGACTTCGACCTGCGCGCCCACATGTCGCCGGAGCTGGAACTGCGCATTCGTCAGGCGTACCACCGACATGGGCTGCAGGACAGGTCCCTAACCACGAACCTTTTTACAAAAGAGGAGCACTTCGCCGTGGCTCTCGTCGGGGAACGGATGCTCTTGGAAACACACGGAGGAAAGGAGGCGAGTGAACGATGACAGACTTACGAGCGAAGTTGCAGCAATACTTCGGTTTCGATACATTCCGCGGCGCACAGGAGGAGATCATCGAAGCTCTGCTCGACGGGCAGAACGTGCTCGGCATCATGACCACGGGCGCGGGCAAGTCCCTCTGCTACCAACTGCCCGCCCTCCTGCTCCCAGGCGTTACCCTCGTCGTCTCGCCCCTGATCGCCCTGATGCAAGACCAAGTGACCTCCCTGCACCGTCGCGGCATTCACGAAGCGACCTACATCAACTCCTCGCTCTCCTACAACGAACTGAAAGCCCGCCACGAAGGTCTGCGCCAAGGCAAATACAAGCTCGTCTACATCGCCCCCGAACGCCTGCGCTCCCAAGAATTCCTCGCGCTGCTCCAAGACGTCCCGCTCTCCCTGCTCGTCGTCGACGAAGCGCACTGCATCTCGGAGTGGGGGCATGACTTCCGCACCGACTATCTGCAGATCGGCAGCGTGCGCGAACGTCTGGGCCAGCGGATACCGGTGCTCGCACTGACGGCCACCGCCACGCCAGAGGTGCAAGAAGACATTCTGATTCACTTGCGGATGGAACACTGCGCCAAGTTCGTCACCGGCTTCGACCGCCCGAACCTGATCTTCGTCTTCCAACGCGAGGAGACGCGGGAGGACAAGTACCGGGAGGCGCTGGCCTTCGTCCGCAAGCAGCAGGGGGCGGGCATCATCTACGCCCCTTCGCGCAACGAGTGCGAAGAAGTGGCCCGCTATCTGCAAAAGATGCTGTCCGACGAGCCGGTCGCCTTCTACCACGCCGGACTGCATCCCGAAGAGCGGCGGATCGTGCAGGATGACTTCATGCAGGGGCGGGTGCGGATCGTCGTGGCAACGAACGCGTTTGGCATGGGGATCGACAAGCCGGACATCCGCTTCGTCCTGCATCTGCACGTGCCCGCCTCCGTGGAAGGTTACTACCAAGAAGCGGGACGGGCGGGGCGCGACGGACAACCATCGATCTGCATGACGATCTACAACGAACAGGACCGCGCGATCCACCACTTCTTCATCCGCCGCGAATTCCCGACGGAGAAAGAGTTCGAGACCGCCTGCGAGGTGCTCGTCCAAGGCATCGGCACGGACGGCGTGTTTCGCGGTTCGTGGCGGGAGATGTGCCGCTGGCCGGGCTTGGACGGCGAGCGGTTGTCCCTGCTGATCCACCACCTGGAGCAGGTCGGCGCGGTGGAAGTGATCGACATGTCGGGTGACTTCGTGATCCTGCGCGTGGACATGGAGCGCGTGCGTGGACGGCGAATCGACGTGCTCCACGCCATCGAGCGGCTGAAACTGCGAAGGTTCGGCAAATTAAACCGTGTCGTCGACCTGCTCGCCGCCTCGACCTGTCGCCGCGAAGGGATATTGGGCTACTTCGGGCAGACGTTGAAGGTACGCCCCGACATCTGCTGCGACGTCTGTCACCCCGAGCTGCGGCTGAACCCGACCCTGATTGACGCCACCTTGCTGGCACTCGACTGGCGGCGGGTGCTCCACGACCTGCTGCCGGACGAGAAGCTCGACCCGCAGCAGGTCAAGCTGTCGATGACCGAAGGCGAGGAAGCGTTTCGAGTCGGCGAGCAGAAGAAGGCGGACGAACTGCCGCGCCTGTACGAACTGTTGCAAGCACCGTCCGTCACCACCAGACGGATGGCCTGCTCCGCGATCGGCAAGATCGGGCTGCCGCAATCGGTGCCCCGTCTCGTGCCGATTCTTCAAGACCCGAACCCGCAAGTCCGCCAATACGCGCTCAAAGCGCTGGCGAAGATCGACGACCGTCGCGCCATCCCCGCCGTTCAAGCTGTCCTGCGGCGGCGCGACGAGAAAGAATACAACATCCGCCAGGCCCGCCTGATGCTCGAAGCGTGGGGCGTCATCGGGCCGCAAGCCGGAGAGGAGACTTACCGATGACCGTTTATAAAAAAGACCATGAGACGACCCTCGCCGAACTGCGCGAGAAGATCGTCGCGTTTACCGATGCCCGCAACTGGAACGAGGGGCATCGCGCGAAGAATCTCGCCATGAGCATCGCCATCGAAGCGGCCGAACTGATGGAGCACTTCCAATGGCGCGACAACGCCGACTATACGGCAGACAAAGTGGAGGCGGAGGAGAAGCGCGAGATCGCGTTGGAGTGTGCGGACGTGATGATCTACATGCTCAGTTTCTGCCACCGCATGGGCATCGACCTGGCTGAAGCGGTGCAGGAGAAGTTGGACATCAACGAGAAGCGCTTTCCGGCTGTGAAGTAGCGGACAGCGAACCCTTTTGCCAAAAGGGTTCGTGGGGAAGGTTGTTTCATGCAAAAAAGACCTTTGCAATCGGCAAGTCGAGTGGCTTGCCGTGCAAAGGTCTTTTTATAGAAAGCTTGTCCTCGCGTTAGTTACAAAGCGGTGCGACAAGCCCGTCCGAGCCTGTGTAGACGTAGGTATCGGAGATGTACTTACCGCTGCCGATGCGATCCCAGATGTTGGACGTGCCGTAGGTGCCGGTGACGGTGGAGCCGTGTGCTTGGCAGTAGATGGTGACTTTCTGGCCGTCAGACACTTGGCCGACGATGCTGTAGCCGGTGCCCGGGCCGGAGCGGATGTTCAGGTCAGCGCCGGCGGTGTTGACCGTACCGGTTGCGTTGGAGCCGCAGGTGTTGTGCGAGGTGTAGCTTCTGGAGCCCCAGTAGTACGCTTGGGAACCGTTCCAGACAACTTTCTGTGCTACGCCGTTGTAGCGCTCTTCGAAGTGCAGGTGCGGGCCGGTCGAGCCGCCGGAGGAGCCGACGTTGCCGACTTTGTCGCCCTTGGCGATCCATTGGCCCTTGGAGACGGCGAAGGAGCTCAGATGCGCGTAGTACGTCTTCCAGCCGCCGCCGTGGTCGATGACGACATAACGGCCATACGAAGTGTCACCGAGGTTTGCAACGGTGACAACGGTGCCGGCTGCTGCCGCCACAACCTTGTCGCCGAAATCGTCGGTGCGGTTGAGGTCGATGGCGTTGGCCGGAGAGTGGTTGGTGCGAGTCTGGCCTTCCCAGACTTGTCCGCACGGGAACGGCATCTGGAAGGACGGCGCTGCAGACGCGGTTTGCGGTTGCAGCGCGAACAGCAGAGCGGCGATCATGAACAGCGGGTAGAGCATGAGTTTCAGTCGCTTCATAGTGGAGAGCCTCCTATTTTTCTAGTGTTTTGAGTACGGAACAATTATATATTAAAAGATGAAGTCTATCAATAAGTAAAATAGGGATTGTTTTAAGGTGAGGATATATGCGCGTCCATTGCATTAATAGTCTGCAAATAATAAAAGCCATGACCTCTGGGCGGGGTCATGGCTTTTCGATTTGGCTTTTCGACGGCCTCACTCGCCGACCAACTCTTTGAGCTTGTGATCCGGCGGCAGGAAGAATGCCAGCAGGCCGAGCAGCGGAAGCAGAGACACGAATTGGATCACAAACTTGATGCCGAACGCGTCGCCCAAGTTGCCGAGCACCATCGAGCCGATCGCGCCCATGCCAAACGCGAGACCGACGATCAGGCCGGACGCGACGCCGATCTTGCCGGGCAACAGCTCCTGCGCGTAGACCACCGTCACGGAAAAAGAGGACGAGTTGATCGCGCCGAGCAGGAACAGCACGGGGTAGGCCCAGCCGAGCGAGACATAGGGCAAGACGAGTGCCAGCGGCAGCGAGCCGAGGAGCGAGAAGAGAATCATGTTGCGCTTGCCGAAACGGTCGGCCAGCGGGCCGCCGAAGAACGTCCCGATCACGCCGGCGAGCATCATCGTTAAAACGAACGCCTGTGCTTTGGGGATCGACAGGCCATAGTCGTGGATCAGGTAGAACTGGTAGAAGTTGCTCAG
>DASTWJ010000215.1:0-31642 GCA_035776695.1 Bacilli bacterium | reverse complement strand
TCCTGCTTCCTGCTTCCTGCTTCCTGCTTCCTGCTTCCTGCTTCCTGCTTCCTGTTGATCCCGTCCCCCCAATTCCCCACTCTTTTTTCCTTCTCGACTCAGGCTTCTTGCAAGCTTTCCTGAAGCACAGTCTCCAGAATCGCTACCGCTTCTTCAATGTGCGCGGACGTGAGGATCAGCGGCGGCAACAAGCGGATCACGTTGGCCCCTGCGTTTAGAACCAGCAAGCCGCGCTCGATGCACCGGTTCACCAACAGGGCGACCGGGCGGTCGAGCAGGAGACCGCGCATCAGCCCCAAGCCGCGCTGTTCCAGCACGTGGGGGTAGGTGTCCACGAGGCGTTGCAGCTCCGCTTCCAACTCGGCGCTCTTCTCGGCCGCGTTGGCGATCAGTCCTTCCTCTTCGATCGCGTTCAAGGTCGCCCATGCGGCGGAGAGCACCAGCGGATTGCCGCCGAACGTCGTGCCGTGGGAGCCGGGCGTAAAGGCGCTCGCCACCTCCCCTTTTGCCAACATCGCGCCGATCGGAACGCCGTTGCCGAGCGCTTTCGCCAGCGAAAGGATGTCGGGGGTGACGCTCGCCTGCTCGTAGGCGAACATCGTGCTCGTCCGGCCGATGCCCGTCTGCACTTCGTCGAAGATCAGCAGCAGACCGTGGCGGTCGCATAGAGCACGCAGCCCCTGCAAGAATTCGACGGACAGCGGCATCACGCCCCCCTCCCCTTGCACCGGTTCAGCCAGAATCGCGCAGGTGTTCTCGGAGAGCGCCGCTTCGATCTCGTCGAGATTCTTCGGCACATAGCGGAAACCCGGCACCAACGGGTGGAAGCCTTCATGAAACGCCGGACGGCAGGTGGCCGTCACCGTCGCCAAGGTGCGCCCGTGGAACGAATCGTGCAGGGTGAGAATTTCATACTTGTGCGCTCCGTGTACCCGCTGGCTGTGTTTACGCGCCAGTTTGATCGCCGCTTCGTTCGCCTCCGCGCCCGAGTTGCAGAAGAACGCTTGATCCAGCCCGCTCAACGCTGCCAACTTCGCCGCCACCTGCTCGCCCAGCGGATGGTGAAACAGGTTCGAGGTGTGCAGCAGCGTCGCCGCCTGCTCCTGTACCGCCTGCGTCACTTTCGGATGCGCATGGCCGAGCCCGGTCACGCCGATGCCCGAGGTGAAGTCGAGGTAGGTCTTGCCTTGGTCGTCTTGGACGCGTACCCCTTCCCCTTTGACGAGGGTCAGAGGGAAACGTCCGTAGTTTTGAATCAGGTGGCTCATGCTTCGTTCTCTCCTCGCACCAGCGTCCCGATGCCGCGGTCGGTGAAGACTTCGAGCAGCAGGGCGTGTTTTTGCTTGCCGTTCAGGATGTGGACGTGGCGGGCGCCTTGGTCGAGCGCATTGAGGCAGGCTTCGACCTTGGGCACCATGCCGCCGCGGATCGTGCCGTCTTCGATCAGGTCGGCGATCTGCGCAGGGGTAACTTGGGACAGCACTTTGCGCCCCTCCGCCGTCTCCTGCATGATGCCGGGCACGTCGGTGAGCAGGATCAATTTTTCCGCCCCCAGTGCCCCCGCGATCGCACCGGCCGCCGAGTCGGCGTTGACGTTGTAGCGCACGCCGTGCTCGTCAAGTCCGACCGGCGCGATCACGGGGATGAACCCGCCTTGAAGCAGCGTGTGAACCAGCGTCGTGTCCACCGCCTGCACCTCGCCGACCAAGCCGATGTCCCCGTCGGGGTGCTGCTTGCGGCTAACTTGCAACGTCCCGCCGTCCACCCCGGTCAGGCCCGCCGCCGCGCACCCGTTGGCGGTGAAGGAGGAGACCAACTGCTTGTTGACCTGCCCGCCGAGCACCATCTCCACCACTTCCATCGTCGTCTCATCGGTGACGCGCAACCCGTCGAGAAAGCGGGCTTGATGCCCCAATCGTTCCAACAGGTGCGAGATCGCCTTGCCGCCGCCATGCACGATCACCGGCTGCAAGCCGACGCGTTTCATCCAGATGATGTCGAGAATTACAGGATCAACCGCTCCGCTGTCCGGCGTGATCGTCGAGCCGCCGTACTTGATGACGATGATCTTGCCTGCGAATTTTTGGATATAGGGCAGCGCTTCGATCAGCACATGCGCTTTGTCTTCCGTCGAAATGTTCACAGGGTCAGTGACCCCTGTCGAATATTGCCCGGGAAAAGTTGTCGTGTCCATGTCGCCTCTCCCCCTCTTACGTCCGGTAGCTGGCGTTGATCCGCACGTAGTCGTAGGTCAGGTCGCAACCGTATGCGCCGGAGGAAGCCGAGCCTTGTTTGAGGTCGACTTTGATCAGCACGGGATCGCCGAGCAGGTATTCTTTGGCCGCTTCTTCATCGAACGCGAGCCCCATCGAGTTGGCGGCGACTTGGATCGTGCCGAGCCAGATGTCGACGCAAGAGAAGTCGATCGCCACGCCCGCATAACCGACCGCCGCCAAGATCCGGCCCCAGTTCGCGTCGGCGCCGTAGACCGCCGTCTTCACCAGCGAGGAGCCGATGATCGACTTCGCGACTTGGGTGGCGATCAACTCGGTCGGAGCGCCTGCCACCTGCACTTCGATCAGCTTCGTCGCCCCTTCGCCGTCGCGGGCGATGTCTTTGGCGAGCTTTTCGGAGACGTGCAGGAACGCCTGCGCGAAGTCCGGCCATTGCGGATGCGCTTGGTTCAGCGGTTGGTTGCCCGCGAGACCGTTCGCCATCACCAGCACCATGTCGTTGGTCGAGGTGTCGCCGTCGACGGTGATGCGGTTGTACGTTTGGTCGGTCGTGCGCTTGAGCAGTTGATGCAAGGCGGCCGGTTCTATGGCGACGTCCGTGGTGATGAAGCCGAGCATCGTCGCCATGTTCGGGTGGATCATGCCGGAGCCTTTTGCCACGCCGCCGATGGTGACGGTCTGACCGTCGATTGTCAGTTGCACGGCGATCTGCTTCGTGCAGGTGTCGGTCGTGAGAATCGCATGGGCGAAGTCCTCCCCGCCCGCTGCGCTCAGCGAATCGACCGCTTGGGTGATGCCCGCCGTCAGCGGTTCCATCGGCAGTTGCACGCCGATCACGCCTGTGGAGGCGATGGCGACGTCGGTGGGAATCAGTCCGAGCGCCTTCGCGGTGTGCGCACGCATCAGTTGCGCGTCGAGGTCACCTTGCACGCCCGTGCAGGCGTTGGCGTTGCCGGAGTTGACGACGATCGCTTGCAGGTAGGGGTGCGCTTGCAGTTGCGTTTCGTTTTGCGTGACGCAAGCGGCGCGAACGCCGTTGGTGGTGAAGACGCCCGCCGCGACGGCCGGGACTTCGGAGTAGAGCAGACCGACGTCCTTCCGTCTCTTTTTCAACCCGGCGTGCAGGCCGGTCGCTTGGTAGCCGAGCGGTGTCGTGATGCCGCCTTCCTGTAAGACGGTGTACGTATCTTGGTCGAGCAGTTTCATTCCCGGTATCCTCCGTTCTCCGCAGAGAGAGTGGTGTTTTTCGTGCTGAGTTCCTACAAATAAACTGGGCTATGGAAAAGTCCCGTCGTCGGGTCCAACCCGGCGAGGAGATTGAGGTTCTGAATCGCTTGGCCGGATGCGCCTTTGACGAGGTTGTCGATGACGGCGATCACCGTCACGCGCTCCGTGCGCGGGTCGACATGCAACCCGATGTCGCAAAAATTGCTCTTGGCGACATCCCTCGTCTGCGGCATCGACCCCTGTGGGTGGATGCGGACAAAGGGATGGTCGCGGTAGGTATCCGCGTACAGGTGCAACAGTTCTTCCGTGCTGTGCGAGCCGGTCAGCTTCGCGTAGCTCGTCACCAGAATGCCACGCGTCATCGGCACGAGATGCGTGGTGAACGAGATCGTCACCCGCTCCCCCGTCGGGTTCTCACGGGTCAGGATGTGCTCGATCTCCGGGATGTGCTGATGACCGCCGACTTTGTACGCCTTGAAGTTCTCGTTGACTTCTACATAATGAGTGGCCGCCGTCGCCGCTTTGCCTGCGCCGGAGACGCCCGATTTGGCGTCGATCACCAGCGTCTGCGGGTCGATCAAGCTCCGTTGCACCAACGGCAACAGGGAGAGAAGCGTCGCCGTCGGGTAGCAGCCGGGGTTGGCGATCAGCTTCGCCTGTGCCACGTCCGCCCCGTAGAATTCGGACAACCCATACACCGCCTGTTGCTGCGTAACAGCTTCGGGCGGTGTTTTTTTGTACCACTCTTGATACAGCGCAGGCGGCAGGCGATGGTCGCCGGACAGGTCGATCACCTTCACCCCGCATGTGAGCAGTTGGGCCGCCCATTCGACCGACAGCCCGGACGGCAGGGCGAGCAAAGCCACATCGGCACACGCCGCGATCCTCGCCACGTCCCCTTTTTCAAAAGAAGCGGTGGTGACACCTCGCAGGTGAGGCAACACCTCTCCCACTTGCAACCCCGCCCTCGAATCGGATGCGATATAAGTCAGCTCCATCTGCGGATGATGATCCAGCAGCCGAAGCAGTTCGATCCCGGTATAGCCGGTTGCGCCGAGCACGGCGACTCTCATCTGCTTTCACCTCGTTTGTGTCTCTTGCCTCATCTAACGCATGAGGGTGTGATTTTATTCATGATTTCGCGGGAATCCCCCGGTGGATTCGTGAATTAATTTTCAGTACTAATGCGTAATTATACGATCAAAGTTATGGGTATGCAACAGAAACTTTTTATATTTCCTAATAAACTGCATCTGAATCCACACCTGCCAGTCCAACATGCAAAAAATATTCTCGAAAAGAGGATTGATTATTTATGCATACATTCGTATAATTGCTCGTAGCATGAAGGGTAGCAAGAGCCAAACACCGAGGCGCTGCCCGTAAGGAGGGACGCAAGATGAAAGGTTGTCTCGTTTTGGAAAACGGACGGGTGTTTCACGGAGACCTGATCGGCGCGACGCAGCAGGCGTACGGCGAAGTGGTGTTTCATACGGGGATGACGGGGTATCAGGAGATCTTGACCGACCCTTCCTACGCCGGGCAGATCGTGGTGATGACCTACCCGCTGATCGGCAACTGCGGACTGAACGTCCGCGATTTTGAAGCGCAGAAGCCGTGGCTGACCGGCTTCATCACGTCGGAGGCGTGTGACCTCCCGAGCCATCATGAAAGCGAAGGAACGCTGGCGGACTATCTGGCGAAGCAAGGGATTGTCGGTTTGACCGGTGTGGACACGCGCCGCTTGGTGCAAACGATTCGGCAACACGGCAGTTTGAAGGGATATATCGTAGCACAAGACCAACGGGAGCATCTGGTAGCGGGCATGACCGAGACCGCTTCTGAAAAAGGTTCGCTGTTTCCGGCTCTCCCCCGCGACACTGTGAAACGGGTGACCACGCCTACCATTTACACGCATACGAAACACGGCGACTCCCACGTGGTGTTGCTCGACTTCGGAGCGAAAGCGAACATCGCCCGCTCGCTGGCGGGGATCGGCTGTCGGGTGACGGTGGTGCCGGCCACGACTTCCTTTGACAAGATTCAAGCGTTGGAGCCGGACGGCATCATGCTGTCGAACGGCCCGGGCGACCCGCAGGATTGTGCGGACCTGTTGCCGACGATTCGCCGACTGGGCGAGACCTACCCGATGTTCGGCATCTGTTTGGGGCACCAACTGATCGCGCTGGCGTACGGCGCACGGACGGAGAAGATGAAGTTCGGGCATCGCGGCTCGAACCATCCGGTCAAGTCGCTGGCGACCGGCCAAGTCTGGATGACGTCGCAAAACCACGGCTACACGGTGTCGGAAGCTGACTTTCCCGCCGCGCTGACCGTCACGCACCGCAACGTCAACGACGGCACGGTGGAAGGCATCGCCCATGCGGAACTGCCCGTGTTCTCGGTGCAATTTCACCCGGAAGCGGCACCGGGGCCGCAGGAAAGTTATGAATTGTTTCTGCAGTTCCTCGTGTTGATTCGTGAAAGGAAGGGACAACAGCTTGTATACGCTACCTAAAGACGCGAAGCTGCTCGTCATCGGCTCCGGCCCGATCGTGATCGGTCAGGCGGCGGAGTTCGACTACGCGGGCACGCAAGCGTGCAAAGCTTTGCGAGAAGAGGGCTACCAAGTGGTGCTCGTCAACTCGAACCCGGCGACGATCATGACCGACACCGATGTCGCCGACCGGGTGTACATCGAACCGCTGACCGTCGCCACCTTGACGGCGATCATCGAGAAGGAACGCCCCCAAGGGCTGTTGGCGACGCTCGGCGGCCAGACGGCGCTCAACCTCGCCGTCGAGCTGTCGGAAGCCGGCGTGTTGGAGCGGTACGGCGTGCAATTGCTCGGCACCCCGCTTGCTTCGATCAAGCAGGCGGAAGACCGCCAACTGTTCAAAGACCTGATGGAACAACTGGAACAGCCGATTCCCGAGAGCGAGATCGTACATTCGCTGGAGGAAGGCTTGCAGTTTCTTGAACAGATCGGCTTGCCCGTCATCCTGCGCCCCGCCTACACGCTTGGCGGCACGGGCGGCGGCATCGCCGAGACGATGGAACAGGCGATCTCGATTCTGACTCGCGGCTTGAAGCAGTCGCCGATCGGGCAAGTGCTCGTCGAGCGAAGCATTCGCGGCTGGAAGGAGATCGAGTATGAGGTGATGCGCGACGGTAACGGGACGTGCATCACGATCTGCAACATGGAGAATGTCGATCCGGTGGGCGTACATACCGGGGATTCGATCGTCGTCGCGCCTTCGCAGACGCTAACCGACCGCAACTACCAGATGTTGCGCACCGCCGCCCTGACGATCATTCGGGCGTTGAAGATCGAAGGCGGGTGCAACGTGCAGTTCGCGCTCGATCCGTACAGCGACCGCTATTGCGTGATCGAGGTCAATTCTCGCGTGTCTCGCTCCTCCGCGCTCGCCTCGAAGGCGACCGGCTACCCGATCGCCAAGATCGCGGCGAAGATCGCGGTCGGCTTGCAGTTGGATGAGATTGTGAATCCGGTAACGGGGCGCACCTACGCGGCGTTTGAACCGGCGCTCGACTATCTGGTGGTCAAAGTGCCGCGTTGGCCATTTGACAAGTTCCCGCAGGCGGCGCGGACGCTGGGCACGCAGATGAAAGCGACGGGCGAAGTGATGGCGCTGGGGCGCAATTTTGAGGAAGCGTTGCAGAAGGCGCTGCGCTCGTTGGAGATCGGCGTGGATGGGGTGTATCTGGCGGAAGTGGCTGCGTGGAGTGATGAAGTGCTTGGCGCGTACTTAGCCGCCGAGCCGGATGACCGCCGCCTGTTCGCGCTGGCGGAAGCGTTGCGTCGCGGCGTGACGGTGGCGCAGTTGCAGCAAGGGACGCAGGTGGATGCGTGGTTTCTGCACAAGTTGGCGGGGCTGGTGGAGTTGGAGAGCCAACTCAAGCAAATGACTTTGGAAGAAATGACGGCTGAACAACTGCTTTTGTTTAAGAAAAAAGGATTTGCCGACACGCGAATCGCAGCCCTCATCGGAACTCAAGTGAAAAGCATGGAACTGCAAGTGGAGAAGAGCGCAGAACAGCAAGTGGCAGTGGCTCTCTCCGAGCAACAAGATACAGCATCGGCGATGACGGGGCTCTTGCAGGTCTCGAAAACGCATCCCGCAACGGCACCGACACCCCAAGACGTACGAGCAAAACGTTTGGCGGCAGGCATCAAGCCGATCTACACGCTTGTCGACACATGCGCCGCCGAATTCGAATCCTCAACCCCCTACTACTTCTCGACCTACGTAGGCGAGCCAGAGGAACCGAACAGCGAACCTTTTTCCAAAAAGAAAGCAATGGTCGTCGGCTCCGGCCCCATCCGCATCGGGCAGGGCATCGAGTTTGACTACTGCTCGGTCCATGCGGTCAACGCGTTGAAGCGGTTGGGGTATGAGACGGTGATTCTCAACAACAACCCGGAGACGGTGTCGACGGACTTTGATACGGCGGACAGCTTGTATTTTGAACCGTTGACGGCGGAGGATGTGTTGGCGGTGATCGAGCGGGAAGGCGTGGAGCTGACCTTCGTGCAGTTCGGCGGGCAGACGGCGATCAACTTGGCGTCGCAGTTGGCCGAGGCGGGTGTGAAGATCGCAGGCACATCGCTGGCTGGCATTCATGCGGCGGAAGACCGCGAAGAGTTCCGGCAGTTGCTGGATCGCTTGGCGATTCCGCAGAGCGTCGGCGGCACGGCAACCGATGTGACGAGCGCGTTGGCGACGGCGAAGCGCATCGGCTACCCCGTGATGGTGCGCCCGTCCTATGTGATCGGCGGGCAGGCGATGGCGGTCGTCTACAGCGACGAAGAACTGGTGCGCTACATGGAGCGGGCGACCGATGTCGGGCAAGGGCATCCGATTCTGATCGACCGGTACCTTGCAGGCAAGGAAGTGGAAGTCGACGCGGTCTGTGACGGGAAGAACGTGCTGATCCCCGGCCTGTTCGAGCACATCGAGCGGGCGGGCGTGCATTCGGGCGATTCGATGTCCGTCTATCCGCCGCAGTCGCTGAGCGAGGAAGAAGTCCGTACCATCGTCTCTTTTACCGAAAAGATCGCGTTGCACGTACCGGTCGTCGGGTTGCTCAACATCCAGTTCGTGATCGTCGACGGTCAGGTGTATGTGCTGGAAGTCAACCCTCGCGCCTCGCGTACCGTCCCGATCCTCTCGAAGGTGACGGGCGTACCGCTGGTCGACTTGGCCGTGCGGGTGAGCTGCGGGGAGGCGTTGGCGGAAGCGGGGTACGGCATCGGCTTGTATCCGGCCAAAGAGTATGTGGTGGTGAAAGCGCCCGTCTTCTCGTTTGCGAAGCTGACGGGGCTGGACATTCAGCTCAGCCCCGAGATGAAATCGACGGGAGAAGTGCTGGGGATCGGCGCGACCTATGAAGAAGCGTTGGCCAAAGCATTCGTGGGGGCCGGAATTCCTGTTGGAGCCAGTGCTGGCTCCTTCTCCACTGGGCTACTCGTCTCCATTACAGACCGACAGAAGGCGGAGGCACTGCCGCTCCTCGAACGTTTTGCTGCGCTAGGCATGACCTTATTTGCCACCGAAGGCACCGCTCGCCTCTTGATCGAAGCGGGCTTGCACGTACACACCGTCCCTCGGGACGAAGAATCGACTCAATCCCTGTTAAAATCGGGGGCCGTCCAGTTCGTGTTGAACGCACCGACCCTCGCGCAAGACCCGACTCGTCTCGGCTATCAACTGCGCCGCTTTACGGTGGAGATGAAACTCCCCTGTCTGACCTCGTTGGACACGGCAGCGGCGTGGTTGCAGGCGCTTGAGGCCAAGACGAAACCAATTCCGATGTATCTAAACGTATAGGAGGTAGATGGTGATGGCGACCGTTCCGTTGACACACAATTGGTATTTGCAAGACTGGCAGGGACGTGACTTTCTGGACTTTGCGGACTTCTCCGCGCTGGAGTTGCAGGATCTGTTGGCGCTGGCGATCGAGATGAAGGAGAAACACAAGAAAGGGACGGCGTACCGTCCCCTGCTCGGCAAAACGCTTGGGCTGATTTTTGAAAAAGCATCCACGCGGACCCGTGTGTCGTTTGAAGTGGCGATGTACCAACTGGGCGGGCAGGCGCTGTTCCTGTCCTCTCACGACACGCAGGTCGGCCGCGGCGAGCCGATCGCCGACACGGCGCAGGTGCTGTCGCGCTACCTGGACGGCATCATGATCCGCACCTTCGACCACAAGAACGTGATCGAATTGGCGAGAAATGCCACCGTGCCCGTGATCAACGGGCTGACCGACTTGCATCACCCCTGCCAAGTACTGGCCGACGTGCTGACTCTGTGGGAGAAGAAAGGCACACTTAAAGGGCTGACCGTCTCCTACATCGGCGACGGCAACAACATGGCGAACTCCTGGCTGACGGCCGCCCCGAAGTTCGGCCTCAACCTGCGGATCGCCACCCCGCCGGGCTACGAGTGCGACCCGGAAGTCGTCAAGCAGGCGAAAACGCTGGCGACCCTGCATGGGACGTCGATCGTGTTGACGCACGACCCGGTCGAAGCGGTGCAAGACACCGACATGATCTACACCGACGTCTGGGCGTCGATGGGGCAGGAGGAAGAGCAGTTGGAGCGGATCGAGAAGTTTGCCGCGTATCAGGTGAACGCGGAGCTGGTGAAGCACGCCAAGCCCGACTACCTGTTCATGCACTGCCTGCCCGCTCATCGCGGCGAAGAGGTGACCGCCGACGTGATCGACGGCCCGAATTCCGTGATCTTCGACGAGGCGGAGAATCGGTTGCATGTGCAAAAAGCAATCTTGGTCGCGACGATGGCGTAGAATTTCCTATACAAATATCCATACAAAAGGCGACCTGTAAAACGAAACAGGTCGCCTTTTCTTCCTATGTGTTACTTAGGTCGACGAATACCGCCGCGACGTTTCATCTTAAACCCGTACAAGTAGATGTCCGGCATATTCAAACGACCATCTGTACGACTTTCGAGTATCCCAAGTTTAAGGAGATATTTTAAAATATCCTCTGGATTAGATGCGGGCTTTTTCTCTTCTTGTACCCAGGTCGTATTACGGATCGCCTGTAAGAGAATTGCTTTTGGGGCAGGTACTTCGATGCCCTCGAAATTTGGCTTCAAATCATTTAACCATGGATATTCCTCGACCGCCAACTCTCGAATACGTGCTTCGGATGTTTCCATTAAGGCACCTTGCAAATGAGTCGGTTGTAAGAGGCGATTTTCCGGCAACTGCTTTTCATCAAAACGCTCCAATTCTTGCTTCGCTGCAAGCGCGAACATTTTCAAAAACGAACGCGGCGAAATTCGATTATTGGCATCTTGGAGATGGTTGGGAATCCAACGATATGTGATTCCTTTTTTCGCATCCTTCCCCATAAAATGACCGACCATTTTTTTCATGAGTTCTTGATAGAGCTTCTCGTCCGTTCCCGGAATGTAGCCCAGATTGGGTTTCTGCCCCACAATGAGTCCTGGAATCTCGTTCAAATAGGCTAACAACTCTTGCCCTGCATTTGCCAGCCTTTTCATTAACAGCTGATAGAGCCACGGGGTTTGCCACTCTAAGCGGATGAGATGCGGTTGTAATTTGGAAGCATCCGGGAAGCCAAGAAATTCCGCCCCAAACAAGTCGGTTCGCAGAAAGATTTTCGGTCGGATGCGTTCCCACCGACGCCAACGGTCCAGCCAAAACGCTAACAATTCACGAATGGGTGCAGCCAACCGTGCATGCGTAACTGTGAGTTTATCCAATTCATCATAGGTCATAAACAACCAATGATCCACCTTGACCATCTCATCGTCCAATTTATCAAGGAAAAAATTCAAATCTTCGAACTCGGCTTTGACAATCGGATGCCAACTTTTCAAACGAGACAGTTCTTTGGTTAGCACTTCTCGAACGTTAACAGAAATCAGTCCCAACAATTCCTCCGGTATGCTTTCATCATTTTGACGCAAGAGCATCCCTATCAGCAGTCCCATCCAGAAAGCACGCCAATCGATTACATCAGCGGTCTTAGAGAATTCCTCTACACTTTCCGGAGAAGGGTACATTTTTCCTTGTTGTTGAGGACGTCCATATCCCGGTACCCAACTCGCTTGGTCGAGGAATCGCAAGGAGTGGTTTCTGTCTTGGTGAATGGCCAATGCTTCCCGAGCATTTTCAAAAGAGAGTAGACGAAACAATTGTGTCTTCCCAGCCCCTCTTCCACCTAACACCAACAACATATTCGGATCGAGTGCACGTCGATGATCAGGAATCGGCATGAAGTTTTTCATAAACTCCTGCTCGTCATTCGATTCTTGTTCAGCGGTTCCTTCACCGGGTGCAATCCCGGTTATGATTTCCAATAGGTCTTTTTTTTCTGCTGAATTCATCATTCTCCACCTCTATCAAAATCGATACCGAATAGCAAGCAGATTCGCTTAGCCAACTCCTGATAACTTTCATTGGTCAGTTTGTCGACTAAACCTATGATTCTTGTTTTCTCACTGGCTGAATCCTCGTGGAGGAACAATGAGACATTCCCTCGCAATACATCTTGCCAAGGAAGCACAACTGGTGTAAACGGAGCATCCGGGTCATTGGTATTCGGAATATCTCCCGTTTCGAAGGAAGGCGCTGTGTAGTACTGCTCCATGAAAACGTCATATGCCTTTTCCCTAAACAGCTTCAACTCCTCCTCACGGCCCTGAACCCCTACAGCTGGTGCCATCGCATGAGCAAGTAAGACGGATTGTGCATCCGTTTCTTCATCGTGCCTCGCTAAACGTCGGATAACCTGCTCCAACCCGACCCATGTTTGATGTGAATTGTTGCCGAAAATAACGGAAGCATGTGACAAGTCCGCAACAGCCAAACCACCGATGTCGTGAAAACCAGCACGAGCGTCCAAAAAGATAAAGTCGAGTGAGCGACCAGCCATATCTTTACAGACGCGATCCAGTTCCTCTAACATCCCTTGTAACGATTCAGCCAAGTTGTCATCTTTGTCCGCGATATGTTGAAAATCAAGCCTTGCCAGTTTTTCCAAGTACTCAGTGTTCACTTCCCCAGCAGGCAACGAGTAAATCGTGTTACTTACATTTCCCATAAGTTCATAAGCCGCGATCGACTGAAGAGAAGAGTGAATCTTCCATCGCTCCTTTTGAATACGCTTTTCCAAAAGGTAATCAACGACTCCCGTCCCTCCCTCTGCTTGTGCAAAAAAGAGAGAGGACAAACCCGGTGCTTCCAAATCCAAATCCACAATAGCGACCCGGTGCCCCTTTCTGGCCATGGTCAAAGCGGTAGCAGCCAAGGCGGTCGTTCGTCCCATGCCACCTTTGAAGGAAAAAAAGGACACAATCTTAGGTCTATGCCCTTGTTGAGCTAACTCAAAAGACCACGGAGGTTGGCCCGCTCGCTTTTTTGTCCACGCTTTCTTGGAAACATGTCGTTCGAGAATATACCACTCAGGTTCATCGGCCGATTGTCTCCAATCAGTCTTGACTCGCTGGTCGACGATCATGTTCCCCAAATACTGATCGAGGTCTTTCTTGCCTTCCGCTTCAGCAATCCATATGTCTTGACCAAAGTAAGCCCCGAGTTTCGTCTCCAACTCGCTAAACAGCCTGCTTTTCATCTCATCGAGATCTTTTGTTGAGGGACGATCTTCTACAACAAGTTCCAGATAGAGTGTGATCTTGCCGTATACGTCACGAATGCACGTAACACCGCTCAGCTTTTTGTACAAATCAACCGTGCTGACAGTTTGTCTCACAACCTCAAATGTTTGATCGAAACTGATCATACATCCATCTCCTCACGTTTGATTCTCCCGTCCAGAACCCTTTCGAGAATGACTTCCTCGTAAATTTGTCGCGCTCTTTCAACAGCTGCTAGCGCCTGCTCTTCCGTCCATCTGTGACTATTCTCGTATCTTCGCTCAGGGTGACCCTCTGCAAGGACAGTACCATCAAGTCTGGACTTCGGAAACTTCGCATCTACTTCTGGGAACATCATGCGCAGACGATCGAACGCAATTCCTTCCATATGAGTGAGCTGATGCCCGTACTTCTTCACAACCGCTTTATCATCCATATATTCTTCCAACAGGACTTTAAACGCGCATTCCGGCACGTAACCAGCGTGATAAACGGCATTGTCCCATCTTTTATTGTCAGCCAACACCATGGCATCCAACAGATGCCTGCCAGCACTTTGTGGAAAATTCTCTGCCATCCAAACCCTCATTTCCGACATGAGAACATATGTCCAAGATTCCCTTAATTATAACATAATGCCCAACCTTTTAAGTACCCCGCATAGATGTGGCACTTTCTATTAAACATTATATTCGTTGTTTCAGAAGAAAAACCCTCCGGTCGTAATGTTCTGCTTACGTCTTTTCGGAGGGAGTCTGTCTTTTGTCACAAGGTGTAGGTACAAGTCTTCAATAATTAGTGATACACTCTGAGTATCATTAACCCAATGGCATCAATCACTTGTGTCCTCCGCGTTCCCTTCTTCCAAAAAGTAGCACGGAGACAAGGAAAGTCCATTCCTGCAGATGTTGACATACTCGTCCACATCCAATGATGTGCTTCCGTCCAAGAGCCGATAAAAGCGCTTAAGATTGATGTTTGCCTTTTCCGCGACAAATTTCTTCTTCAACCCATTGGCTTCGATGTACTGCCGAATACGTTCATGTATTTTCATAGATTGCTTCGCCTCTCATCTCACTTTTCGAGAATACAACTCGATTTTATATCTCCATTTACGAGAAGTCAAACAATACGTCTCAATATTTGAGAACATTATCGTATTTTATGAGAAATTTGTGTTATAATTTTTACGAATGGAGGGAACCCGTAGATGAAGACCATAGCTGACCGATTGAAACAACTTCGGGGTCAACGAGGCTACTCACAAAAATATATAGAAAACGTTACGGATATTAATGATAGTACTCTTAGTCGCCTTGAAACAGAGAAGTCAAAACCTCTAAACGAGCACCTCTTAAAACTGGCTGATCTCTATGGAGTCTCCATGGACTGGCTATATGGACGCACAGATGACCCCACTTTCCCTCCGGTGGTCCGTTATGAAACACAACAATCATCCAACTTTCCGGTACCGATCGACCTCAATCGGTTAAAAGAGCATCTCATTTCGCATCAAGTCCATGCCAACGGAAAATCTATTTCCCAAAAACAGAAAAACCTCCTGATCACCACAATTGATAGTTTTTTAGAACCTTAACCATCCCCCCAATACGTTTCGGCCACTCGTGCCACTGAAAAGGTTCCTCCATCGTGAGGAGCCTTTTCTTTTTCCTCCTCCCGAAATTCCTCTCCCACTTACGTCTGTCCGCATTCTTCGCGGGAAAACTAACTATATATAAGATGAGATGACTTGTTCCATCCAATCAAAGGAGTGGGCCACACCTTGTTTCCTTACATGAGAATCTTTTGGATCGCGGTTCTGGTCGTGGCCGGCTACTTCATTCTGCCGCATTCGCTGCCGATCTTGTTGGCGTTGATCACCGCCGTGGTGTTGGAACCGTTGGTGAAGATGCTGCAAAAAGGCTTGCGGATCAAGCGGACGTTTGCCGTGCTGGCTGCGTTTCTCGGCTTTCTGCTGTTGATCGGGGGGCTGTTGTACCTGCTGACGACGCGGATGATCATCGAGGTGGTCGAGCTGTCGCAATGGTTGCCGCACTTTTTCGTCGGGCTGTCGGAGCCGGTTCAAAACTGGGCGGCGGTGATTCAGGAGTATTTTTCCAAACTGTCGCCGGAGACGACCGACCGGCTGATGGTGACGGTCAACAGCCTGCTCGACTCGCTGAACAACCTGACCGTCACCTTGCTCAACGGGCTGGTCAACCTGATCAAGTCCCTCCCGGATCTGTTGGTGACGACCGTGGTGTACATCATCGCGCTGTTTCTGTTCTCGGTCGATTTGCCGACGCTGCACAAGAAGTTTCTCAGCCTGTTTGAAGCGGACACGCAGCAAAAGGTCGAAGTCGTGTTGAAGAATCTCAACCGGGCGATCATCGGCTTTTTGCAAGCGCAGGTGTTGATCTCGTTTCTGACATACGACCTCGTGCTCGTCGGGCTGTGGATTCTCGGCGTCCACTATGCGCTGGCGGTCGCGCTGATCATCGTATTGGTCGACATCCTGCCCGTCCTCGGCACGGGGGCGGTGATCGTGCCGTGGGCGACGTATGCGTTTCTGAAAGACAATGAGACGCTCGGCATCGGGCTTTTGATCCTGTACGTGGTGATCATCGTGTTCCGGCGCATCGTCGAGCCGAAGATACTCGGCAACTCGCTGGGGATCTCGGCGCTCGCGACGTTGATTTCGATGTACCTCGGCTTTATGATTTTGGGCTTCCTCGGCCTGATCGTCGGGCCGGCGCTGGTGATCATCGTGCAAGCGTTTCGGGAGGCGGGCTTTTTCAACTGGCGGATCAAGTTGTAGCGCGGGAGGGCGAGTGGTAGCGAATCTGTGAACACGCTCCGGGGCACCTTGTGTTTGCCCTGTGGATTATGGTACCTTGGGACAAGGAAGGAGCGAAGAGTACAGATGAAAAAATCGTTTCTTGCGCTGCTGGTGTCCGCTTCCCTGCTCTCCACCGCCCTCGTCGGCTGTGCGGACAAGGAAACCACGCCGGAGCCGAACAAAGAACAGTCCGATACAACCGCCCCGCAACTGAACGAGGGGACGAACGAGAACGACACGCCAAACCAAAACGATACGCAAACGGGCGATACGACCGAACAGCAACCGTATGAACAGGAGACCGACCCGTCGCAGGAAGAGATCAAGGAAGCGTTTGGGCTGACGAACTACCGCATGATGAGCCCGATACAGATCGGCGCGATCGGCGTCGGTCAGATCGATCTCGGACTGGAAGAGCAGCAACGGATCGCGCTGGCGAAGGCGATGACCACCGCTATGAGTCACTCCGGCTGGAGCAAAGGCGACAAACCGCCGGCGATCTTCCTCAGCTCCGACAACATAAAGTTCGCCGTCGGGATGAAGAAGCAAGACGACTCGATGACGCTGGAGCGTTACGAGTTGCAGGAGAATGGTGAGTATAAGAGCGTGAAGAAAGAGACGAAATAAAGAACGAAGAAAGAGACCCTCGGAAGCGAAATTGACACATTTCGCCGAACCGAGGGTCTTTTGCGTACATCGCGATTTGTTCGTGCATCGCGATTTTGTGCTGAATCTCGACTTTTTGCGTGCATCGCGATCTTGTACAAAAAGAGCCTTCCAAGTGCGAACCGCACCTGAAAGGCTCTGCTTGTGAGAATCTTACCGTCTAAACTGATCCAACAGCGACTCCATCTCTTCCCGCGGCATCTCATTGGGAAGCTTGACGGTGCCTTGATCGGTCGCGCCCAGCACGTATTCATGATGCGCCGGACGGTCTTCCTTGTAGATCACGCCGGTGCAGACGGAGTTGGTTTCATAGACGCGACGCAGCGCTTGGAACTTGTCGCTCGCATCGTAGCCTTCCTCTTCGTCGAGGTTGACGATGTTCTCCTTGAACCACTCGTAGGTGTTCACGCGGTTGAACGTCACGCACGGCGAGAAGACGTTGACCAGCGAGAAGCCTTTGTGGCTGATCGCTTCGTCGAGCACGCGCTGCATCTGCTTCAGCTCGCCGGAGAACGCTTGCGCAACAAAAGTCGCCCCTGCGGTGATCGCCAATTGCAACGGGTGCAACGGCTCCTCCCCGACGCCGCCCGGCGAGGTCTTGGTCTTGTGCCCCTTCTTCGAGGTCGGGGACGCTTGGCCGGTGGTCAGGCCGTAGATGTGGTTGTCCATGACGATGTACGTGATGTCCACATTGCGGCGGCAGGCGTGGATGAAGTGACCCACCCCGATGCCGTAGCCGTCGCCGTCACCGCCTGCCGCGATCACGGTCAGGTCTTGGTTGGCCATCTTGATCCCCTGTGCGGTCGGCAGAGAGCGACCGTGCAGGGAGTGGAAGCCGTAGCTCCCGAAGTGTTGCGAGATCTTGCCCGAGCAGCCGATGCCGGAGACGCAGACGACGTCTTCCGGTTCGAGACCGCGTTTCACACAGACTTGTTGGAGCGCCGCCAGCACGGAGAAGTCACCGCAGCCAGGGCACCAAGTTGCCTTTTCATACCTGAAATCCGCCATGGTTGCCATGTATGATCACCCCTTTACCGCTGCGACGATCTCCCGTAAGGTGTACGGATTGCCGTCGTATTTGGTCACGGTTTCGATTTTGTCATGGTGGCCCAGTTCGCGCTTGAGCAGGCCGGCCAGTTGGCCCGTGAAGTTGTTGTCGATCACGACGACGCGCTTCGCTTGGCCGATGTACTTGTTGATACCGTCAGCCGGCAGCGGCATCATGCAGCGCAGTTGCAGGTGACCGACATTGCCGCCGCCGATTTGCTCCAACGCTTCCGTGATCTGCGCCCCAGTAGAGCCGTAGCCGATGACCAGCGTCTCCGGGCTGTCGGAGCCGTGGTAGTCGTAGCCCCACTCGTTGACGTCGCGGCGCAGCGTTTGCAGCTTGCGGTCGCGCTTTTCCATCTGCGCTTTGCGCATCGGCACGTCTTCAATCTCCAAGCCGGTCTCTTCATGCTCGTTGGTCAAGGCGCAGTAGCGACCGTTCTTCATGCCGGGGAACGAGCGCTTCGAGATGCCGGACTCGGTGACTTCGTAGCGCTTGAACGCTCCTTTTTCCAACGCGTCGAGCTCTTGCTGCGTCACGACCGCCCCGCGGTCGATTTTCACACGCCCGAGGTCGAGGTCGGGGAAGGTCATCTTGTTCATGCCGAGCAGCAGGTCGGACAGGACGATGACCGGGCATTGGTACTGCTCCGCCAAGTTGAACGCGTTGATCATCTGGTAGAAGCAGTCTTCGATCGAAGTCGGTGCCAAGACGATGCGCGGGATCTCGCCGTGCGAGCCCCAGAGCGCTTCGTTGAGGTCGGACTGCTCCGTCTTGGTCGGCAGGCCGGTGGACGGGCCGCCGCGCTGGACGTCGACGATGACCAGCGGCGTCTCGGAGATGCCCGACATGCCGAGCGCCTCCATCATCAGGGACAGACCGGGGCCGGAGGTGGACGTCATCGAGCGCACGCCCGCGTAATTCGCCCCGATCGCCATGATGCACGCGGCGATCTCGTCTTCCGCCTGCAGGACTTTGCCGCCGTACTTGCCGAGGTTGGCGAGCACCCAGTACAGGATCTCCGTCGCCGGGGTGATCGGGTACGCCGCCAAGATGCGGCAGCCGGCCAGCGTCGCGCCGAGACCGATGCTTTCGTTGCCCGACATCAGCAGGTTGGACTTGGACGGTTTGGTCGCTTTCGGCACGGGGCGATGCGTGTCGGCATAGTTTTCTTTGACATAGTTGTACCCTTTGTCAAATGCGGTCTTGTTCAGCTCGATCAGCTCTTGCCCCTTCTTGCCGAACTGGATCTCGATCTGCTCATAGAAGTTGCTCGGGTCGATGCCGAGTACATACGCGGACGCGCCGGCCGCAACCATGTTCTTGATGATCACGTTGCCGAGTTCCTTGGCCATGTTCGACATCGGCACGGACAAGAGGCGCAGCGAGTCGCGGGTGGACTTCGCTTCGAACTTCTCGTCGTAGAGCACGATGCCGCCTTCGATCAGCTCTTGCTCGTTTTCGTCGATCGTCAGTTGGTCAAAGGCGATCAGCATCTCCAGTTCGTCGCCGTGGTAGTAGACGGGCTTCTCCACGGAGGCGCGGATTTTGTAGTTGGTGTGGCCGCCCTTGACGAGCGACATGAAATGGCGATAGGCAAATATGTAATAGCCCATCCGGGTCAGCACCGTCGAAAGAATCTCCCCCGTGGAGTCGATCCCTTCGCCTTGTGCGCCGCCCACTTTCCAGGTGAATTCGGTTGTCATGGTGTGTCACCTCGTACTTCAATCTAGTGGTGCTACGTCACAGCGTAGTTTGCCCAAAACGAGCGGCATTATTGACTAGGCGGCGGGATTTCTTCCAACTCGACGGGATGCCCCTGCGCGGATCGGGTCGGCGAAAGCAGCGGCACGACCGCGTAGAGCAGGGCGAGCGCGGCGGCGACCACACCCGAGTCGTTGAAGAAAAAGGCGGCCAAGGCCAAGACCAATACCGTGTGCAAGTTCGTTTTCGGAAAAGGGTTCGTGGCGAGTTCCCTTTTGCCGCGCTTGCCGAACTTCTGTTGCACTTCCCACACGGCGAGCACCGCGAGGAAGAGTAGGAATAGCTTGCCCCATGCGGAGACGCGAAGCAGGTGGAAGTTCAGCAGGAACTTGCGGGAGACGATCCCGTAAGCGTCCGTGAAGTCGCCCGCCAAGAGCTGTCCCGCAAATCGCCCGATGTGCGTCTGCTCCCCGCTCGGTCGCCACGCGTTCAGCCCGAACATCGCCAGTGCCACTCCGCAAGCCGCTACGCCGAGCCAAAGCCACGTGCGAGCGGTAAAGCGGATGCGAGAGAAGCGGAGCAGCGCGTAGGTGAAGCCGACTGCGCCAGCCAGTGCGCCGCCTGCGTTGGTGCCGAGGGTGGGGGCGGCGAAGAGGTAGAGCGTGGTGAGGCAGAGAGCGACGGCGAGCAGGTAGGGCAGGCGGGTGGTGAAGGGGCGGCGAGCCGCGAACACGCCGATGTTCGAGTTTCCTCTGCCCACAAGCCAGATGTTGAGGCTGAGCATCAGGGAGCCAAGGAGGACCCCCATGTACTCATTGCCGATGCCGTAGTAACGCGCGCCGACGATGGGATCATAAGAGAGCACGGAGTGTTTGAGCAGTGCGCCTCCTGTGAGCACATCACCCAGCAAGGTCGCGGCCGTCACGCCCGCCAGCGTGCCGATGCGGCGGATCGGCTGCGGGATGGTCAGCAGACAGAACCAGATCGCGACGGCGAGGCCGAGGGCGTGCAGGATGTTGGAGCCGACCGTTTGCGGGTCGAACAGCGGGACGATCAGCCAAGCGAGGGGCAGGGTCATCATCCATTCGGCGACCGGTTGTAAAAAGCGTAGCCACCTAGGGCGTAAGAGCTGCGCCAAGAGGATGAGGCAGGCGAGCGCGATCCATGTGTCGACCCAAGGGGTGACCAGCCATTTGCGCGATTGGTTCGGGATCAGCATGTCGTGCTCGATGTTGGCCAGCACGGCTAGGGAACCTGCGTACGCATGGAGGTTCGTGTTGTTCGTGTTGCTCGTGACTTCGATACCTGAGCCTTTTTGTTCGTCACTGACTTTCACGACTTCGGTGGCGTTGGCTTCCTTGGAAGCCGCACCCAAGCCCCCTTCCCACGAACCTTTTTCCAAAACAATGGTCTCAGCGGGTTGTCCCAGGAATTCGAACTTATTCGGGTCACCGCCCAACTGTTGCACAATCGTCGGCGCAATGTCGTAGTCGGCGATCAGACCCTCGCGCTTGGTCGTACTTGAGGTAAGCAGACTTCCCGGCGTCATCTGACCGCCGACCATCAGAATCGGCGACAGAGGGGATGCGTCGGCGTCGGGGTGTTTGATCGGCGAAACGACCGTGAGCAACAGGCTCGGGTCCTGTTGCGCCTCCGTCAGCATCCGTCCCACCAACTCATCCGCTTCTTGCAAGGTTTGCAGATAAGCACGCTCCCGCTGCCCCTCGTTCATCAGACTGCGCTCGCGAAACAGCCGAAGCAAGTCCCCCGACTCGATCACCACCAAGTCGGCATCTCGCTTCACCGCCTGATAGCTCCGATACAGCCGCTCCACATCCGTCCGCACGCCGTACGGACGGGTGCCATCCGGCACGAGACCCGCTTGCAAATCCCCCGCATCGACCGTCCCCTGCCCGTCCATCGCGATCAACACGGCGGGGCGATGCACGTCCGTGCCAAAATCAGCGTTGCCAAGCACCGCCGTCCGTCCGTCGAGCGCGTGAATGGCGTCGCCCAACAGCCCCGGCTTGACGGCATAGCCGTACCGCTCCTCCTGCTCCCACATCTGCGGCAGTTGCGGCAACACGATCTCCCCCGCCGGCGCACGGCCCAGATGCCGCTCGTACAGGTCGCGCCCCGTCACCACAAACGCCTCCGTCCGCACCTGCTCCCCCGCCCCGTACGCCTCGACGCGAGAAAAAGGCGTCGCCCCTTTGCTCCCCGCCCCCAGCGTCAGGTACAAGTTCGCATCATGCCGCGCACCGAGGACGTTGTGGTTCATCACGCCCACCGCGCCCTGTCGCGCCATCTGCCACAGATGCGGCGTCGTGTCCGGCTTGATGTCCTGCAGACGAAGTCCGTCGATCAGCAAGAGCACCGCCTTTTTTGCCAAAAGGGGTCGTGGGGAGGTCGCGCCTGCCGATTGCCCGACTCCGCTGAGCAGGAGCAACAGCACCAGCAACCAGACCACGGCCGAGACGATGCGACCGTTTCGCCATCCCTTTCCGCTCATACCAACACCCCTTGTCGGCTCTGCATGACCGCTTCATACTCGTGCAAGACCACGTCGATCATCGCCTGACGCGAAAATCGCTCGCGAGCGTACGCCTGCCCCGCGCGTCCGAACTTCTCGCGCAGGTCGGGGCGCAGGATCAGCTCCTGCAAGGCATCGGCCAGCTTCACGTCCGCTTCCGGCGGTACCAACAATCCCGTGACGCCGTGCGTAACCATCTCCGGCAAACCGCCGACGTTCGTCGCGACCACGGGGCAGCCGCAGAGCATCGCTTCGACCGGTACGATGCCGCCGCCTTCCGCGTGCGAGGGCTGGGCGATGATGTCAAACCCTTGCATCAGCCGCCCCGCTTTCGGGACTTCGCCGAGGAAGCGAACTCGCGAGTGGGCGATCTTGCCCGCCATTTTCTGATAGGTGGAGTGGTAGGGGCCGTCGCCGATGAACACCAGCTCCGCATCCACACCGCGAGCCAGCAGGATGGTGAAGGCGGTGAGCAGCGTGCCGAAGCCTTTCTCCGGCACCATCCGCCCGACGGCGCCGATCACCACCCGCCCCTCCTCTTCGCAGCCGAGGACGGCGCGGGCATGGTCACGCGGCAAAGGCGTGTTCAACTCCACCCCGTTGTGGATCGTCACCGTCTGCTGCTCCTGCAGGCGATGGCGTTCGCTGACTTCCTGTTCGAGACAGCGCGAGACGGTGATCACTTTGTCCGTCTCGCGGGCCAGTCGCCGCTCCAGCGTGTTGAGTACGCGCTTGGCGATCCCGCCTCTAGGCAGGACTTGGTTGTGCACCGTATAGACGACCGCGGGGCGCGGGTTGACGAGGCGAGCGGCCATCCGACCGACGAGCCCCGCTTTGGCCCCGTGCAGGTGGACGAGGTCGTAGGGGGTGCCCTGGAGCAGGTCGCGCACCTGCCGCACCGCCCGCCAATCGCCCATCGGGGTCACGCCGTCGACGAGGTCGATCTCCCGAAACGGCACCCACGGCCGCAACTGTCGTCTCAGCGCCTCATCGGGCGGTCCTGCCACCGTCACCTGATGCCCGGCGTCATGCAGACCTTCGATCAGGTCGAGCACGTGGCGCAGCATTCCGCCCCGCATCGGGCGCACGACTTGTAAAATATGATAGGAGCGCATGCTTCCAACACCTCTTTCTCCTACCATATTTCCCCGTCTCGGCATGAAAAAAACCACCTGCCGATGTGTTGGCAGGTGGTTCGTATGACTCAAAGGTCGAAGTTTACTTGAGGAGATACAGTTTCACGTCTTGCATGCCGAACTCGCGCAGTTGCGCTTGGGTGCCGTCGATGTAGATGTCGATGCGGTTGCCCTTGATCGCGCCGCCGGTGTCTTCTGCGGTGGCGACGAAGCCGCCCGCCGGCAGAAGCGGCGAGTTGTAGCCGGTCACGTAGACTTTGGAGCCGAGCGGGATCACGGACGGGTCGACGGCGATGACGCCTTCACGGATCTTGGTGCCCGTGTAGGTCAAGCCGCCCCATTGCCACATCACGTTGCCCGGGCCGTAAGCGGAGGCGGTCATGTTGACTTCCTTGGCGTACGCCAAGCCTGCGACGGTCGGAACGGTTTGGGTTGCGACCGGGGCCGGAGCGGTGGAAGCGGTCGGTTCGGAGATCGCCGACCAGACTTTCGCCGCTTTCGCCGCCAGCGAGCCGGAGTTGCTGATGCGCTCTTTGTCGGCGGCGGACAGGTTCATCGCGGTTTTCGCGGCCGCTTCCGTCACCGCTTGGGAGACGGTACCGACGTTGGTCGCCAGCTTGGTGTCGGTGGCGACGGTGGTGTCGGACGGAGCGACTTGGGTTGCTTGCTTGGCAACGGTTGCTTTTTCGGCAACCGGAGCTTTTGCCGGAGCAACGGTCGCTTTCTCAGCCACCGGAGCTTTAGCTACTGCTACTTCCTTCACATCGCCCGTCGGGATCACGATCACTTGACCGGCTTCGATGCTCTTCGCATCTTGCAAGCCGTTCAGTTCCATGATGCGCTCGACGGTGGTGCCGTAGCGATCGGCCAGGTACCACAGTTGGTCGCCTGCCGTTACTTTGTATGCCAACGGGATGTGCAGTTCCTGTCCCGGGGTCAGTTCGTCCGAAGTCAGACCGTTGGTGTAGGTCCAATCCTCCACCGTCACACCGTACGCCGCCGCCAGTTCGTTGAGCGTTTGGCCGCCCTTGACGTGGATCGGTGCCAGTACGTCGGAAGCTGCTTCCGCGTGCAAGTTCATGTTACCTGCCGCGAACACGCCGATGGCAAAGAGAACGCCTGCTGTCAACTTCATCAAGTTCTTCTTCATGGTAACACGTCCCTTCTACTAGAGCTTCCGAAGTTAGCTGTCGGGTTCGGGAAGAAGGTTCCCGCTCGCGTTACGTCCCCGCGAGTTCACCCCGCAAATTGGTTCCTCCGTACCTCGTCGAATGTGAGGATTCAGCTGGTCTGTTGTCAACGCCTCTCATCCTACCATCATCCTCACGTCGATTTCACTAGAAGATTGTTACCATAAAAATGGGAGATTTTGCGGAGGATCGCTTCAACCTATGGCCTTATCGGCTCTATGAGGGTTACATAAAATCTTTTCACAAGCAAAAGAAAAAGTTCCCTCCGCGTGAGAGGGAACTTGTCGCATAACTTCCGCTATTTCAGCACTTTGACAAACTCGATGTTCGGATCGTCGGGGCCTTGGACGGGCAAGCCTTCTTTGACATGCTCGACGATGTAGTCGATGTTGTCCTGCGTGACAACTTCGCCCGGCATGACGATCGGGATGCCCGGCGGGTAGACCATGATGAATTCGGCGATGATCCGCCCCGCCGCTTCCTGGAGCGGCACCACTTCCGTCTGCTTGTTGTAGAACGCGTCACGCGGCGAGAGAGCCAACAGCGGCATCGACGGATTCTTGACCGGCGGCGCGTTGCGCTTGTCGACCTTGTAGCGGGAAGCGACTTGCTGCAACGCGTCGACCAGAATGTCGATCGTCTCCTCCGTATCGCCAAACGTGATGATGCAGAGAATGTTGTACAGGTCGGACATCTCGACTTCGATGTTGAAGTCGGTGCGCAGAATCTTCTCCACTTCCCAACCGGTCAGCCCGAGGTCGCGAACGGTGACGTTGATCTTCAGCGGGTCATGCGCGTTGGTCGCGGACGAGTGCAAAATCTCTTCGCCGAAGCAGTACAGCCCCTCGATCTCGTTGACCCGACGACGGCACTCCTGCGCCAGACGAATCGTGCGGTCGATCAGCTCGTGCCCGTGCATCGCGAGATTCTTGCGGGCGACGTCGAGCGATGCGAGCAGCAGGTAGGAGGTCGACGTGGTGTGCAGCATCGACAGCACCGCTTGCACGTGGGCCGGGTTGATCAGCCCTTCGCGGACGTTGAGCACGGAGCTTTGCGTCATCGAGCCGCCCAACTTGTGGACGGAGGTCGCCGCCATGTCCGCGCCCGCCTGCATCGCCGAGAGCGGCAAGTCCTCATGGAATTGGAACAATACGCCGTGCGCTTCGTCGACCAACACGGGCACGCCGCGCTCGTGGCAGAGCTCGACGATCGACTTCAGGTCGGCGGAGATGCCGAAGTAGGTCGGGTTGATCAGGAGCAACGCTTTCGCATCGGGGTGCGAATCGAGTGTCAGGCGCACCGTGTCCAACGACACGCCGTGCGCGATCCCGATGTTCGGGTCGATCTCCGGGTGCATGAACACCGGATGGGCGCCGGAGAAGATGATCGCCGAGAGCACCGACTTGTGGACGTTGCGCGGGACGAGGATCTTCTCGCCGGGGCCGACGGAGGACATGACCATCGTCATGATCGCCCCGGACGTGCCGTGAACCGAAAAGAACGTGTGGTCCGCACCGAAGGCGCGGGCGGCCAACTCTTGCGCTTCCTTGATGATCCCTTTCGGTGAATGGAGGTCATCGAGCGGCGCGATGTTGATCAAATCTATCGACAAGGCGTTCGGACCGATAAACTCGCTGAATTCGGTCGACATTCCGAAGCCTTTTTTATGAGCGGGAATGTGGAACTGGATCGGGTTCCGGCCGGCATGTTCGAGCAGGGCCGAGAACAGGGGGGTGTGGTTTTGCATCGCGATCAATCCCTTCGTGAACAACTACGGATCAAACTCCGTTTTTTAATACAACGAAATGCATTATATCACCTTTCCCTCTGAGGGGGAATACGAAAACCGCAAAAATCGGCACTCTTTTCTAGTCTACCCCGAAGAGGCGAAAAGAAATGAAAAACCCACCGCGTTTCGGTAGGTTTTTCTTTGTTTTATTATGCAATTTCCCGCTTGACTTCATCGGACGTGTTTTCCCAAAGATCGGGACGCAATTCATTCAGGAACGCCGCCAGTTTCTCGCGTTGCTCGGGCGAGAGAACCTGCAGGTCGATCTTGCCTTTGACCACATAGCTCATCTGGTTGACAAGTGCGCCCATCGGCTTATAGCCAATCTTCTGTTCCTCGTCGATCAAAATCGTGGACGCGCAGAGGCCGTTGAAACCCATGCCGCCTTCGTAGCGCTTGAGCGTGACCCAGATCACATGCACGGGGCGACCGTTCGGTACGTCCTCCGGCTTGAGCGGACGGAAGTTGATGCCGCGCTCCAAGTTGCTCTTGCCGTGAATCGCACCGTTGTCGATCCCGATCTTCTCGCCGTCGATCATAACGGCGGTCAAGTTTTCAAACCCGTCCGCATCTCCGTGCCCGCTGGGGCGTCCGGTCAGGTTGAGTTCCATCTGTCATCATCCTTTCGTTCCAAAAAGCATACTAGGTACATTCTACCCCTCTTGGACGAAAATGACAAAGGATGAAACAGCGAACCTTTTACAACACTTTCTCTAAAAATTGCTGTGCCCGCTCGCTTTTCGGTTTGGAAAAAAACTCGGCGGGCGGCGCTTCGTCCATCAAGCGCCCTTCGTCGAGAAACAGGATGCGGTCGGCCACTTCGCGGGCGAAACCCATCTCATGCGTGACGATCGCCATCGTGATGCCGGTGTGTGCCAGCGACTTCATCACGTCGAGCACCTCTTTGACCATCTCGGGGTCGAGGGCGGAGGTCGGCTCGTCGAACAGCATGATCTCCGGTTCCATCGCGAGGGAGCGGGCGATGGCGACGCGCTGTTTCTGCCCGCCGGAGAGACGGGAGGGGTAGCTATCGGCTTTCTCGGAAAGGCCAACCCGTTTCAGCAACTCCATCCCTTTCGCTCGTGCGGCCTGCTTGGACAGCCCTTTGACGCGGATGGGGGCGTAGGTCAGGTTGTCGAGCACCGTCATGTGCGGGAAGAGATGAAAATGTTGAAACACCATCCCGACCTGCTGGCGGATGCGGGAGATGTCCGTCTTGCGGTCGGTGATGTCTTGGCCTTTGATGTAGATCTTGCCCTTGGTCGGCCTCTCCAACAGGTTCATGCACCGAAGCAGGGTGGATTTGCCGGAGCCTGAGGGGCCGATGATCGCGACGACGTCGCCTTTGCCGATCTCCGTGGAGATGCCTTTGAGCACGTGGAGCTGACCGAAGGACTTGTGGATGTCGTCGACCTTAATCACTGCGGCGCAACCTCCTTTCCAGCAAGCGGGCCGCGCCCGTCAAGAGCATCACCATCAGGTAGTAGATGGCGGCGACGAAGATCAGCGGCTCGAAGTAGATGTATTTTTCCGCGCCGACGATCATCGCCCGGCGCAGCAGGTCGGCCGCTCCGATGGTGGAGACGAGCGCCGATTCTTTGAGCAGGGCGATCGATTCGTTGACCAGCGCGGGCAGGATGTTCTTGAACGCTTGCGGCAGGATGATGTCGAGCATCATCCGCCCCCGCGGCACGCCGAGCGACAGGGCCGCTTCGCGCTGCCCCTTGTCCACCGCCTGAATCCCGGCGCGAATCGTCTCCGAGATGTAGGCGCCCGAGTTGAGCGTCAAGGTCAGCACGCCCGCTTCCAGTGCCGAGATGTTGTAGCCGAACACCTGCGGCGTAGCGAAGTAGATCAGGGCGATCTGCACGATCAACGGCGTCCCGCGAAAAATCGACGTGTAGACGACGGCGAATCCCTGTAGCAGTTTGATCCCGGAGATCTTGATCATCGCCAAGATGATGCCCCAGAGAAAGCCGAGCACGGTCGCGAGCAGGGTGAATTGCAGCGTGACCCAGATCCCGTTGGCGATGTAAGGGATCGAGGGCGCGATTTGCCCGAAGTCCAGATTCATGCCCGTCTCACCTCAGTTCTTTTACTCGCTATTTGTTCTCGAACCATTTGACGATGAGCTCGTCGAGTTTGCCGTTGTCTTGCATCTGTTGAAGCACGGTATTGAACTCTTGGACATGGGTCGAGCCTTTCGGGAAGGCGACGGCGGAACCGGCAGCCTCCGTGTTCGGGATCGTATTGTACTCGAGGTCTTGGTTGTTCGCCGCATAGCCTTTGATCACCGTGTCCTCGATGATCGCCGCGTCGATGCGCTTTGACTTCAGCTCTTGGATGATCTCGTTGATCTTGTTCAGCGGCTTGATGTTGACGCCGGCCATGTCTTTGGCGGCGCTCTCCTGAATCGAGCCGAGTTGCACGCCGACCGTCTTGCCGTTAAGGTCGTCTGGCGTCTTCAGGTTCTTGCCTTTGAGCGTGACGATCGTGTTCTTCGCTTCGTAATAAATGTCGGAGAAGTCGGCGTTCTTCAACCGCTCCGGCTTCGGGGTCATCCCCGCCATCACGAAGTCGGCCCGCTTCGCTTGTAGGGCGGGGATCAAGCCGTCGAAGGTCATATCCTGTATCTCCAAGTCATACCCCAACTGCTTCGTGATGTACTTGGCGATGTCGACGTCGAAGCCGACGATCTCGTCGGTGCCGCCCGCCGTCGTATGCGATTCATAAGGCGGGTAGTCGGCGGAGGTCGCCATGATCAGTTTGCCTTTGGTAGCGGCGGTGTCGCCGCCTGCTCCCGTGTTCGTTTGGTCGTCCGTATCGGCTCCGTTGCCGCACCCGACCAAGCTGAGAGTCAAAAGAGCGGTCAGCGAAAAGGTCAGCCATTTGTTCCGTCGCTTCATCGTGTAGGTCCCCCTCGCGCGCGATTTTCTTATAATGTGCCCAATCGCGGCGCACAGAAAAAAGGCAGATGTTGGGGAGTCCCCCTCAACACCTGCCTTTTTGGCGAATCTTCTTTTTCTCTACTCGGCGACGGCTTGCATCTCAGGACGCGTCGCCGCTGTCACCCGCGTCTTTTTTCCCTGCGACGTCCCCAGCCAGATCGCGACAAACGCGGTGGCGAACCCGATTCCATGCACCCATGTGATCGTCTCGCCGAGCATCAGCACGGAGAAGACCAAGCTCATCACCGGCATCCCGTTCAGGAACATCGCCGTGCGCCCCGCACCGATCTGCCGGATGCCGCTGTTCCACCAGACGGAGCCGAGCGCCGTCGCCACCCAGCCGGAGAACAGCAGCACGCCCCAGACGAACCAATCGGTCGGCAAAGCGCTCGCTTGCGCCGTTCCCGCCCCGCCAAAGCTGAGTCCGAGCGAGGTGACCGCCAGCAGGACGGTCGCCAGCACATGGGAGTAGGCGGTGACGACGAGCACGGGCACCGTCTGTGTCGCTTTCTTGATGAACAGGCCGCTGATCACGTACCCGATCATCGAGAGGAACACCAGCAACTCCCCTTTCCCAAAGGCGAGAGAGGAGGTGCGCTCCCACGAGTCGCCGAAGACGACCAACGTCACGCCGAACAGCCCCAGCAGCAACCCGGTCACTTTGCGCACCGTCAACGGTTCGCGGAAGATCATGTAGGCCAGCAGCGAGGTGACCAGCGGATTAAGACCCAAGATCAGCGACGCCGTCGACGCTTGGGTCGATTGCACGCCCGCCCCCAAGGCGATCTGGTGAAAAAAGATCCCCGACAACGCGATCCCGGCGATCCACACCCATTCGCGAGGCTGCAACTTCACCACGCCATACCGCTTGCCGACGACTACCGCCAGCAACAGACCGGCCGCCCCGATCCGCCACGCGGCGAGTGTCGTCGGGGAGAAGTAGCCGGAGAGGTACTTGACCATCACCACGTTCAAGCCCCATAGCACCATGACAAACAACAACAGCATTTTGGCCTTGCGCTCTTCCTGCATCTTTATGCTCCACTCTCGCTCTCTGCTCGGTCTGGTTGTACTCGTTTCTCGTTGGTCACGTTTCGTTTCCCGAAACAGTCTGTGATGCCAAGTATTATACACCTGAGACGAGGAGAGGCAACAGCTTTTTTTCGCTGACAAAAAAAACCGCCCTGCTTCGAACAGGACGGCTGATACATGAAACTGTTGATCGATTATAAGTCCTTGGGCTGATACGGCCCGACGGTCAAGCGGGTCGCTTGGTTTACGTCGAGCACTTCACGCGCCATCGCGATCGCTTCGTCCAGCGTCACCGAATCGAGGTCGGCGATGTCGTCCTCGTAGGAGCGGTACGTGCCGAACAGCACTTCGCTGTCGATCAGGCGGTGTACCTTGTTGCTCAGTTGGTCGCTGGAGATCATCAGCGAGGAGCGCAGCATCATTTTCGCACGAAACAGTTCGTCCTCCGTGATCTCCGCTTTGAACTTGTCGAGTTCGGAGTGAATCTCGGCCAGCACCTGTTCCGTCTCCTCCGGCTTGCAACCGGCGTAGATCATATACGAGCCGATCTGCGGCCAGCCGGAGTAAGCGCCTTCGACATGATAGACCAGCCCCAGCTCGTTGCGCAGGCGGTGGAACAGGCGCGACCACGAATCGCCGCCGAGCACCGTCATCGCCGCGTCGAACACGTGCATGTCGGGGCGTACGATCGACGGGGCTTGGAAGCCGAGGAAGAGCTGCTCCTGTTCGCAGTCCTCTTCCCGATGCTCGTGCGGGGCACGGGTAAACGGCAGATCCGGCTGAGCGGCCGCCTTGCGGGTCTGCAACCCGAAATGCTTGGCGACCACTTCGACGACCTGCTCATGTTCCACGTTGCCGACCAGTCCGACGACCATGTTGTCGGGCGTGTAGTGCGCCTCTCTAAACCCTGTCAACTGCTCGCGGGTAAAAGACGCGATGTTCTCGGGGGTTCCGATCGTCGGGTGGGCGAACTCGCCGAGCAGCAGGTGATAGGCGAGATCTTCGCCCCAAGAGGACGGGTCGTCGAGGATCATCTTGTACTCCTCTTGGATCACGTCTTTCTCCTTCGCCAGTTCATCGTCGGGGACGTGAAACTGCGCGATCACTTCGGCGAACAGGTCGAGCCCTTGGAGAATCGTCTCGGCCGGGCCGTCGATCTCGTAGGTCGTCGCTTCAAAGCCGGTCGACGCGTTGGTCGAGCAGCCGAGGCGTGCGATGCGGTTGCCGAAATCGGTTTGGTTGATCGTCGGGGTGCCTTTGAACACCATGTGTTCGAGCACGTGAGCCGCTCCGTACAGGTCGGGGATCTCGATGCCCGAGCCTGCCTCAAAGCGCAGGTGGGCGACCGCCCCGCGGAAATAGGGGGTCTGCTCGGTGACGACGGTCAACCCGTTAGGCAAAACAGTCTTGCGAATCAAATCCAATCCGTTCCACGCTCCTAGCCGAGTACCTTCTGAAACGCGTCTTCCTTGAATCCGACCGTCGCGCGGTCATCGCGCACCAAGATCGGGCGTTTGACCAGCATGCCGTCGGACGCGAGGAGGTCGAGCATCTCGTCTTCGCTCATCGTCTTCAGCTTGTCCTTCAAACCGAGCTCCCGGTACTTCTGGCCGCTCGTGTTG
>DASTWJ010000214.1:0-4219 GCA_035776695.1 Bacilli bacterium | reverse complement strand
AATACATAAGCTGGAGGGAAACTACAGATGGAAATTCGCAAAGTTCTCGTGGTCGGTGCCGGTCAAATGGGCTCCGGCATCGCACAAGTAGCGGCACAAGCAGGTCTGGACGTCATCCTGAACGATATTAAACCGGAATTCTTGGAGCGCGGCATCAACACGATCACCAAGAACCTGACCCGCGACGTGGAAAAAGGTCGCAAAACCGAAGAGGAAAAAGCGGCGGTGCTCGCACGCATCCAGCCGACCACCAACATCGGCGATGCACACGATTGCCAACTGGCGATCGAAGCGGCGACCGAAAACATGGAGATCAAGAAGGCGATCTTCAAACAGATGGACGAAGTGCTGGTCGAAGGTTCGATCCTCGCGACGAACACCTCTTCTCTGCCGATCACCGAGATCGCAGCGGTTACCAGCCGTCCGGAGCTGGTTATCGGCATGCACTTTATGAACCCGGTGCCGGTGATGAAGCTCGTCGAGATCATCCGTGGTCTGGCTACGACCGATGAAGTGTACCAAGCGATCGAAGAGATGACCAAGAAGATGAACAAGGTGCCGGTCGAAGTGAACGACTTCCCGGGCTTCGTTTCCAACCGCGTCCTGATGCCGATGATCAACGAAGCGATCTACTGCGTCTACGAAGGCGTGGCTGAGCCGAAAGCGATCGACGAAGTGATGAAGCTTGGCATGAACCATCCGATGGGCCCGCTGACCTTGGCCGACTTTATCGGTCTCGACACTTGCCTCGCGATCATGGAAGTGCTGTACGAAGGCTTTGGCGATTCGAAGTACCGCCCGTGCCCGTTGCTCCGCAAGTACGTGAAGGCGGGCTGGCTCGGCAAGAAGACCGGCCGCGGTTTCTACCAATACTAATCGACGACAAGATGGGGAGGTACGACGAAGATGGCTTGGGAAAACTTGCTTTTTGAAATCAAAGACGAGATCGGCATCATCACCCTGAACCGCCCGAAGGCGTTGAACGCGCTAAACACGGCGCTTCTGACCGAACTGGGTCAGTTGCTCGATGAGGTTGCGAAAAACCCGGAGGTCAAAGCGGTGATCGTCACCGGCTCCGGCGAGAAAGCGTTTGCGGCGGGGGCTGACATCGCGGAGATGCAGCCAATGACGGCGATGCAAGGCCGCGCGTTCTCCGAGAACGGCATGAACGCGATCTCCAAGCTGGAGACGATTCCGCAGCCGACGATCGCGGCGGTCAACGGCTTCTCGCTGGGCGGCGGTTGCGAAGTGGCGCTGGCCTGCGACATCCGCATCGCGGCGAAGAACGCCAAGTTCGGGCAGCCGGAAGTCAACCTCGGCGTGACGCCGGGCTTCGGTGCGACCCAACGCCTGCCGCGTCTGGTCGGCGCGGGCATCGCCAAGGAGCTGCTCCTGACCGGCGACATCATCGGCGCGGATCGTGCGTACGAAATCGGTCTGGCGAACCATGTGGTCGAACTGTCCGAACTGATGGACAAGGCGATGGAGATGGCGACAAAGATGGCGTCCAAAGGCCAACTGTCCGTTCGCATGACCAAGCAAGGGGTCAACGAAGGGATGAACATGGACATCGAGCGCGGGTTGCAGTATGAGACGGAGCTGTTTGCCCTGTCCTTCTCGACCGATGACCAGAAAGAAGGCATGCAGGCGTTCTTGGAGAAGCGTCCGGCGAACTTCGTCGGCAAGTAATCTTTTTACCGAAAACGCCCTTGCAAAAGGGGAGGTAGGATCATGGATTTTGTGTTGACCAAAGACCAGCGCGACCTGCAGCAGATGGTGCGCGACTTCGCGGCGAACGAGATCGCGCCGATCGCGGCGGAGATCGACCGCTCGGACGAGTACCCGCGGGAGCTTGTCGCCAAGATGGGCGAGCTGGGTCTGCTGGGGATTCCGATTCCCGAGGACTATGACGGGGTCGGAGCCGATTTTATTTCCTACATGCTGGCGATCGAGGAGATCTCCTACGCGTCCGCATCGGTCGGCGTGATCGTGGCGGTACATACGTCTGTCGGCACGATGCCGATTCTCAACTTCGGAACGGAAGAGCAGAAGCAAAAATACGTGACGAAGATGGCGACCGGCGAGCTGATCGGCGCGTTCGGTCTGACCGAGCCGAGCGCGGGGTCTGACGCGGCGGGGATGCGTACCCGCGCGGTGAAAGAGGGCGACCATTACATCCTCAACGGCTCGAAAGTGTTTATCACCAACGGCGAAGTGGCCGACATCTTCATCGTCTTTGCCGTGACCGATCCGAGCAAGGGCGCCCATGGCACCTCCGCTTTTATCATCGAGCGGGATACGCCGGGCTTCTCGATCGGCAAGAAGGAGCACAAGATGGGCATGAACGGCTCCGGCACGGTCGAACTGATCTTCGACAACGCGAAAGTGCCGGCGTCGCAACTGCTGGGCGAGGAAGGCATCGGCTTCAAAGTGGCGATGAGCAACCTCGACGGCGGGCGCATCGGCATCGCGGCACAGGGGCTCGGTATCGCACGTGCGGCGTTTGATGCGGCCAAGGAATATGTCCGCCAACGCGAGCAGTTCGGCAAGTCGATCGCCGATTTCCAAGCGGTGCAATTCATGCTGGCCGACATGGCGACCCGCATCGAGGCGGCGCGTCTGTTGACGTACCAAGCGGCGTCCCTGCGCCAGAACAAGCTGCCCTGCTCCAAGCAGGCGTCGATGGCGAAGTATTTTACCACCGACACGGCGATGTATGCGACGACGGAAGCGGTGCAACTGTTCGGCGGCTACGGATACTCCAAGGAGTATCCGGTCGAGCGCTTTATGCGCGACGCGAAAGTCACGCAGATCTACGAGGGCACGAACCAGATTCAGCGCCTCGTCGTGGCGAAAAACCTGTTGAAAGAGTTTAAATAGCAGCTAGCAACTAGCCGATAGAGAAGGGAAGTTTTCGACATGCATTTCAGCCTGACCCAAGACCAACAAGAGATCCGTAAGCTCGTCCGCGATTTTGCGAAAAAAGACGTGGAGCCGGGGGCTTCGGAACGCGATGAGAAGGAAGAGTTTGACCGTGCGCTGTTCGACAAGATGGCCGAGATCGGCCTGTGCGGCATCCCGTGGCCGGAAGAGTACGGCGGTGCGGGCATGGACTATGTGTCGTACGTGATCGCCGTTGAAGAGCTGGCACGCGTTGACGCTTCGCTGGCCGTTACCCTGTCCGTGCAAACCTCGCTGGCGGGCTGGCCGATCTACAAGTTCGGCAACGAAGAGCAAAAGCAAAAGTACCTGCGCGGTCTGGCGGAAGGCACGCATATCGGCGCATACGGCCTGACCGAGCCGGGTTCCGGTACCGATGCGGGCGGCATGCGCACCACGGCGGTGGAGAAAGACGATCACTGGGTGCTGAACGGCTCCAAGATCTTCATCACCAACGGCGGCATTGCGGACACCTATGTCGTATTTGCGGTAACCGATGCGGAGAAGCGCACGCGTGGCGGCATCACCGCGTTTATCGTCGAAGCGGGCTTCGAAGGCTTCTCCGTCGGCAAGCATGAGAAGAAGCTGGGCATTCGCTCCTCGACCACGACGGAGATCATCTTCGACAACTGCATCGTGCCGAAAGAGAACATGCTCGGCGAGATCGGCCAAGGCTTCAAGATCGCGATGATGACCCTCGACGGCGGCCGCAACGGGATCGCGGCGCAGGCGCTTGGCATCGCCCAAGGCGCACTCGACCTCGCGACCGACTACGCGAAGCAGCGCGAACAGTTCGGGCAGTCGATCTCCAACTTCCAAGCGATTCAGTTCAAGTTGGCCGACATGGCGACCGAGATCGAAGCGGCGCGTCTGTTGACCTACCAAGCGGCTTGGTTGGAGTCGGAAGGTCTGCCGTACGGCAAGCAGTCCGCCATGTCGAAAGTGTTCGCGTCCGACGTGGCGATGAAAGTGTCGGTCGAAGCGGTGCAGATCTTCGGCGGCTACGGCTTCACTCGCGAGTATCCGGTCGAGCGCTTCATGCGCGACGCGAAGATCACCCAGATCTACGAAGGCACCAACGAAGTACAGCGCATGGTCATCGCGCGTCACGTGCTGAAGGAGAAGTAAGATGCACGACTTGGTCACGCGTCTGCTGAGTGGGGACAAACGGGCGGTCGCTCGGGCGATCACCTACATCGAGAATGACGCGCCGGACAAGCAGGATATCTTGCGCGACTTGCACCCGCACACCGGCAACGCCTACCTCGTGGGCTTGACC